>NZ_JBHVUS010000027.1:18408-118170 GCF_042884005.1 Kitasatospora sp. NPDC058162 | reverse complement strand
CTCCCGCCCACCCCCGTGGGACGGGAGCGCGAGCCGTACCGGCGACCCGGCCGTCCGACACCCACGTGCTGGACGGGCCCTGCGACCCGCTAGCTCCAACCCGTGTCACAGGCGCGGCGGTGCCACCGGGAGGCCCCTCCGACGTCCCCCGGCGCACCGGCGCCGCGCCCGTGACCGACTCGGCTGTCGCCCGTGCTGCGCATCCTCCGGCCCCCTGTCGGTATCGGCGGGTCGCCCCCGCTGCGCTGACGATCATAATCGCCGAAGGGCGAAAACTGCACCTCCGGGGCCGGACTGACTGGCGAAAAGAGTCGACGACCGGTCGGTCGGTCCGTCAACGGGCCGGTCGGGTCGGGTGGTTGAGCATGGCTGCGCGTGACTACGCGCGTTCGTCCGCGCCGAGCTGGTGGTAGGCGGCGGCCACGGCGAGCATCCAGGCGATCTCCTCGCGCGGGGTGCGGCCGCCGGTGGTCGCGGCCAGGGCCGCCGGCGGGGCCGGGGCGGGGAGGTCGCGGGCCCGGTGCCGGACGGCGGCCCGCAGCCAGCGGGCCTCGACCAGGGCGAGGTCCTCGCCGGCGGCCGGCGCCGGTACGCACTCGGCGGCCAGGGTGTCCCCGCAGGCCAGGGCGCACCCGGCCCCGGGGCCGTCCTCGCGCAGCACCAGGGCGGCGTCCCGGATGGCGAAGGCCCGGTGGGCGAGGTCGACCGAGCGGTCGCGGACGGTCAGCACGTCCCGCAGGCGGCTGCTCGGGGTGCCCAGCACCACCTGGGGGACGGCGGCCACCACGTCCGCCCAGAGCGGGTGCAGCCGCCACAGCGCGTACTGGTCGCGCAGGTAGCCGAACACCGCCCGGGCGGGCGGGACGGCGACGCCGAGGACGAGCAGCACGAGCATCAGTGCGGGCAGCACCTCGCTGGCCGTGTCCTGGAGCGGGATCGGCTTCCCCGCGGCGTCGAACGCGGTCGAGTCGCCCTTGGCGAGGGTGAACCAGTACCGGTACAGCGTGTACAGCAGGCCGGTGGCCCCGGACGCCGCCAGGCAGGTGACCCCGACCCGCAGCGCCCCGCGCGGGACGGCCTCCCGGTGGGACCAGAACAGCACCATCGCCCGCGCGCTGGCCAGCGCGAAGACGGTGTTGAAGACGCACAGGTAGGCCTTGACCCCCGGGTCCCCGAAGTGGGCGTCGATGCCGAAGGCGCCGTCGGCGTCGTGCGGGAGGGCGAAGACGAACAGCAGGCTCAGGGCGACGCCCGCGACCACGGTGAGCAGCAGCCGGAGCCGGGCGGCACCGGGGCGCTCCGGGCGGTGGCGCACCTCCTGGACGTACTCCAGCAGGAAGTACGCCGCGGCGACGCCGGCCAGGTGCTTGAGCAGCTGGGTGACGTCCCGGATCCCGGTGAGGTCGCCCAGGGCGTGCTCGACGAGCGACGGACGGCAGCTGAGCCCGAGGGCGATCGTGGTGAAGACCGCCCACAGCGCGCGGTTGGCCCGGGTGGTGAAGGCCGTGGGGGCCCGCCAGAGCACGACGCCCCAGATCAGCGCGGGCATCAGCCAGGTGAACAGCGGGCGCATCAGGACTTCCTCCACCGGGGTTGGCGTATCGGGTGCAGCAGGCTCTCGGCCAGGCGGTCGGAGACCGGGTCGGTGGTGGTGCCGACCAGGTCGGCGAGCAGCAGGGCGATCATCTCGGCCTCCTGCTCCTCGGCGGTGTGGTAGCTGGTGCGGCCCGCGCCCATCAGCTGGGCGATCAGCTCGGGCGTCAGATCGGGCAGCAGCGCGGTGAGCCGGGAGAGTTCGAGGGTGCCGGTGTGGCCGCACAGGACGTGGCCGAGCTCGTGCAGCTTGATCAGGTCCTGGTGGGCGGGGCTGGTGCGTTCCTCGTAGTAGACGACGTCGATGCTGGGCAGCGCGATCCACAGCCCGCAGGGCAGGTCGGGGCCGAGCGCGGGCAGCGGCTCCATGACGATGCGGCGGCCCCGCTCGCGCTCCAGGGCGGCGCGGAAGCCCTCGACGGTGAACGGGGCGGGCAGGCTCAGGCCGGAGAGCCGCTGCTCGCAGCGTCGGCGCAGGCCACGGGGGAAGGCCAAGGCGGGGGTGTTCCTTCGGAGCGGGGGCGGGCGGGAGCCGGTCGGGGGGTGGTGGTGCGGTGCTCCCGCTCAGTTGGCGTCGGCCGGGCCCGCCTCCCGCCCGACGGGGCCCTCGTCGGCCGCGTCCTGCTCCAGCTTGCGCAGGTTGTCGGCCAGCGAGAGCAGCACCCGCAGGCTGCCGTCGGACAGCGCGGAGGCCCGCTTGACCAGGTTGACCACCCCGTCGTTGCCGAGCGCCTGCCGCAACTCGGCGATCCGCTCCAGCTGGTCGAGCTGCCCGTCGACCACGGCGGCCTTGGCGTCGTCGAGGAAGTAGCTCGCGCCGGCGCCGATCCCGAAGCCCCGGCCCAGCCAGTCGAGGGTGTCCACGGTGGGGTTGCAGGCCTGGCCCTTCTGGTTCAGGCCGAGGTGGAGGTTGCGCACGGTGTCACGGGAGATGACGTCCCGCCCCGCCAGGCGGTTGATCCGGTCGGCGAGTTCGCGGTAGGCCGGGGGCCGTCCGCCCGATCTGGCCGCCTCACGGGCCATCAGCCGGTCCAGCCGACGGGCGATCGCCGAGGCGCGCTCCCCCGGTTGCTCCGGCCCGCCCGTTCCGTCGCCCGCTGCCGACTTCACCATGTACGTCCCCCCTCCACGACCCTGCCACGATACCGTCGGTGTTCGACCGGCCGGTAGCGGACACCGGGCGGACGGGGTTCCGGGCACCGGACGGGCGGGCGCGGGACGGGGGCGGGCAACCGACGTTCAGCGGCCGGGGTGGTGGACGAACCGGTAGGTGTCGCGGTCGAGTTCGGTGACCTGGACGCCGATCGCGGCCGGCCCGGCGACGTGCGAGCGCAGCACCTCGAGCACCCGGGCGGTCAGTTCGGCGCGCTGCGCGGTGCTCCGGCCGGCCAGGATCTTCAACTCCACCAGCACCACGGCCTCGCCGCTCGTACCGTCGCCGACGGTGTGGTGCGGGGCCGGGCGGAACAGGGTCTTGCACTCCGGCACCGTGGTGTCGATCACCTCGGTGACCGCCTTGTGCAGTTCGGCGGCCAGGCCGGACCGGTCGAGGGCGAGTTCGGCCGAGTGGTCGACCAGGATCTGCGGCACAAGGTCCTCCGGGGTGCGCGGGTGGGCAGCGCCGACCCTATCGCGCCGGTCCCGGAGCCCGACCGGGCACGGCCCCGGAACGGCAACAGAGCGGCAACGGACCCCGGCGCGCGGCCGGGGCCCGAAGCGGAAGCGGAAGCGGGGCGACGTATGGAGTCAGCAGCCGAAGTCGATCAGGCGGAAGGTCGCGTAGTGGTCACCGGTGTAGTAGTCCTCCTGCGAGCGCTGCCCGGTGACGATCCGGCGGGTGCCGCGGGTCGGCGCGCCCGGGGTCACTACGGTGTACTCGTGGTAGTAGCCGGACCGCTGGGACGGCAGCACGTGCTCCTTGTTGGTGAACACCACGCCGTCCTGGGAGTACGGGAACGGCCCGCCGCGGGCGATCAGGTTGAGGGTGGTCCGGGCCTGGGACGGCAGGGCCGACACGCACACCTTGCCGCTCACCGCGGCCTGCGCCTCGGTGGCGACGGCGACGGGCGCCAGGGTGGCCAGGGAGACGACGGCGACGGCGGCGGCACGGGTCTTCCACGCGCGTAGAGTTCTGGTCATGCCAACAGGATGGCGAGCCCCGGGGCTCCCCGGAAGCCCCGTTCGGAGTTTTCATCTCCGGTCAACTCGCCGTATCCGTCGATGACTTGACCCGGCCGCCAGTTGACCCGGCCGGCACGTGACCCGGCCGTCAGCCGCCGTGGTAGTCCGTGCCGGCGAGCACCGCGAGCCGGCGGCGCCCGGCGTCCAGGACGGCGAAGCCGAGGTCCAGGTCGTCGCAGATGAACCAGTCGCCGCACATGGTGAAGCCGTACCAGGCGCACTCCCCCGCCCGGCGCGCCACCTCGGCCACCGGGTCCTCCGGCCCCGCGCCCACCATCGCCGCGAGGGAGCGCCAGGCCGCCAGCCGGCCGTAGCCGCCGTACCGCCACTCGCGCTCGTCCCCGCTGCCGCTGGAGGCGGCGGCGAAGAGCTGGCGCCAGACCTCGGCGGCGGTGGTCGGCACGACCGCCATGTGCGCGGCGTGCGCCCCGCCGTCGGCGTCGTCCACACCGGGGACGCCGCCCAGGGGGCCGCGGCAGCCCGCCCCGGACATGCAGTCCATCGGCAACCCGGCCAGCGTCCCCGGGAGTTCCTCCGGCGCGACCGGCCGCTCGGCCTCGAACACCGCCGCCTCGAGCTGCCCGTTGAACCGCCGGGCCCAAGCCTCCACGGCGACGGTCAGCCCGGGCTCGTCCGCCCCGATCTCCACCGCCACCCGGCCGGCCGCCGCGATCCGGGTGCCCTTCGGCAGCCCGTACGGCACGCCCCACGCGACCCCGCCGCGGGAGTAGTGCGGCATGACGGGCTTGCCCTCGATCGGGTCGAGGGTCCAGGGCAGCCGGGCGAACGGGTGTCCGGACCAGTACGGCGAGGCCGCCGCCCAGGCCCGCGCCTCGGGCAGCTTCGCGACCGGGGCGCCCCGCAGCACCAGCTCCTGCAGCAGCTGGGCCCGCAGCTCCTCCGGCACCCGCGGATGGTCGGCCGGGGCCGCGAACACCCAGGCCAGCGCCCCGAGCGGCTGGTACTCGGCCAGCACGGCGGCGGCCCGCCGGACCGGCCGACCGATGCGCGAACTGACGGCGAGCTTCAGCTCGAGCGCGCGCTCCACGTGCACCCGCCCGGGCCTGGTGGCCACGTCCCAGAGGATGCGCTCGTAGAGGTAGTCGTGCTCGGCACCCGCCCAGGCGGAGCCGTAGCGGCGGTGCAGCGCGGCACCGACCTCCACGTGGTACGCCGTGTCACCGCGCTCCAGGTGCTCGTCCAGCAGCACGCACACCTCGCTGACCTGGTACGTCCCGGCCAGGCCGGCCACCAGTTGTTCGATCGTCTTCGCCACGAGGGCGAAGCCTAGACCGGCAGGAAGACCGGCTGGCCGGCCGCCCGTCAGCCCCGGGCCAGCACCAGGGACTGCACCGGCGACAGCTTGCGCCAGTCACTGGACACGATGCTCGCGTGCGCCCGGGCCAGCTGCTCGGTGCGGGCGCGGGCCTGGTCGACGGTCGGGTCGGTGGCGCTGATCTTCGGCGCCACGTTCTGGGCGTCGGTCATCACCAGCAGGTAGTGCGAGCGGTCGTACCAGCCGGTGTCGATGCCGTTGAGGTACGTGGCGGCGTCGCCGTCGAAGACCACGAACCAGGGGCGGAGGCCGGCGTCCGCGCCGGTGTACTTGCTCCGCGGGTCGCCGCCCGCCGCGCCGTGCACGGCCGGGAACAGCTGGGCCTTGCCGATCCGGCCGGCGGCGGCCAGGTCGCGCAGGTGCCGCCCGTACTCGACGTCGGTGTGCAGGGTGTCGAAGGGGTTGTGCTCCTCGACCGTGCCCGGGATCGCGTAGAGCAGCACCCGCCCGGCGAGGGCCGAGCGGCTCGGCCAGTTGCCCGCCCGCACGGCCTCGTCGACGG
Organism: Kitasatospora sp. NPDC058162; assembly: GCF_042884005.1. Lineage (NCBI taxonomy): Bacteria > Bacillati > Actinomycetota > Actinomycetes > Kitasatosporales > Streptomycetaceae > Kitasatospora > Kitasatospora sp. NPDC058162. The sequence goes on along the minus strand of NZ_JBHVUS010000027.1, from coordinate 112,558 downwards.
TGGCGTAGGAGCCGCCGCCGGGCTTGGCCAGCACGTCGGCGGGGCGCAGCACCGCGTTGCCGAGGTGGGCGGCGATCAGGGTGTCCAGCTGCTCGGGGCCCATCCCGAGGTTCGCCGCGAAGCCGCCCTTGACCTCCAGCTTGATCACCAGCGGTCCGGCGCCCGGGTGGGCGCCGAGCCAGACCCGGACGTCGTCCAGGCAGTGCTCCAGGTTCTTGTTGGTGCCGCCGCCGTAGAGCTGGGCCGGGGTGTCGGCGGCGGTGCAGTTGTTGGAGTTGCCGAGCGGGTTGGCGTGGCTGACCTTCCACTCGTGGGTGACCACGTCGGTCCACAGGTCGAGTTCGATCATGCCGGTGCCGGTGTCCAGGCTCTGGGCGAGGTACGGGTAGGCGGCCGGTTCGTAGGTGTTGTGCAGGCCGACGGTGGTGGCCGAGCCGAACGGCAGGTCGCCGGCGCCGGTGTCGGTGGTGTCGGCGGCCGCGAGGCCCGCTGCGGGCACCAGGGCGGCGGCGGTGGCGAGCAGGCCGGCGGCCAACAGGCCGGCCAGGGTACGGCGTACGGTCATCGGATTCGTCCCCCCGGGAATGGTCACGACGGCCGCCGGTGCGCGCCGCCGGAGGCAGCATCGCCGGACTGGACGTGCGCCTCGTGAAGAAGGCACGACGATATCGTGACGGTTTCACCAGCTCGGCGCGGGCCCCGCCTCAGGAGCCGCTGCCTCCCCTGACGCGCCACGCCCGTCGGTGACGGAGCGTCAGATCTGTCGGACCCGGGCGCTAGCGTGGCCCGCGAGCGGGCGGCCCCGGGTGGCCGCCCGAGAGCCACGAGCAGCGGAGGCCGCAGCATGTCCCTGGTCCGGGTCCACAACTTCTCGATCTCCCTCGACGGGTACGGCACCGGCGAGGGCCAGAGCATGGAACAGCCCTTCGGGCACGCCACCGACCGGCTGCACAGATGGTTCTTCGGCACCCGCACCTTCCGGCGGATGCAGGGCAAGGAGACCGGCGAGACCGGGGTGGACGACGCGATGGCCCGCACCTGGGCCGACGGCATCGGCGCCGAGATCATGGGCCGCAACAAGTTCGGCCCGCAGCGCGGCCCGTGGGAGGACGAGGACTGGCGGGGCTGGTGGGGGCCGAACCCGCCGTTCCACACCCCGGTCTTCGTGCTCACCCACCACCCGCGCCCGAGCCTGGAGATGGAGGGCGGGACGGTCTTCCACTTCATCGACGCCTCCCCCGAGGAGGCGCTGCGGCAGGCCCGGGAGGCGGCCGGCGGGCTGGACGTCCGGATCGGCGGCGGTCCGCGCACCGTCCGGGCCTTCCTGGAGGCCGACCTCATCGACCACCTCCACGTGGTCGTGGTGCCGATCGTGCTGGGCCGGGGCGAGTCGCTGTGGGCCGGACTGGAGGGGCTGGAGGAGCGCTTCGACACCGAGGCGGTGAGCAGCCCGAGCGGGGTCACCCACCTCACCTTCACCCGGCGCGACCGCGCCTGACGGGCACCGGCTGACGGCCGGGTGGTCACAGGCCGACGGGCGGCCTCCCCGCGCAGCGGCTGCGCGGGGAGGCCGCCCGTCCGTCCGGCGTCCGGGGTCAGGCCCGGTCGATCCCGGTCAACCGCACTCAGACCCGGTCGGCCGCGATCAGCACGTACTGGAAGGAGCCGTCCTTGTAGGACTCGATGAACGCCTCCTCGATGCCGGTGACCAGCGAGGTGGTGTTCCGCAGCTCCCAGTAGGGCAGGGTGTCCGGGGTCAGGTCGATGACGGCCTGGGGCACCAGGCGGTTGTCGGCCATCGCCCGCAGGTACTCGCGGCGGGAGTGGATGTTGCACTCGAAGTGCGCGTTGATCTGCGAGACCCACTTCGACGGCTGGCCGTACTTCGGGTTCCAGCAGCCGGTGATGGTCACGTAGCGGCCGCCGACCGCCAGCACCCGGGAGTGCTCGGCGAACAGGTCGTGCAGGTCGACGTACATGCTGGACTCGTTGTTCCAGGAGCCGGCCACCGAGCCGTTCTCCAGCGGCATGTCGAGCATGTTGGCGACCCGGGAGCGGACGAAGTCGCCGATGCCCAGCTCGGCGGCGCGCTTGTTGCCGAACTCCGCCTGCTGGGTGGAGAGGGTCAGGCCCTCGACCCGGCAGCCGAAGCGCTGGTGGGCCATGACCATCGAGCCGCCGCGGCCGCAGCCCGCGTCGAGCAGCGTGGACTCGGCCCGGATGTCGCCGAGGTGGTCGAGCAGGACGTCGGCCTGGGCGGACTCCAGCCGGTGCAGCTCGGTGATGACCTTCTTCTCGCGCTCGCTGTCGGCCGGGTCGCCGATCGCCGCCTGGTCGATCTCGCCGATGCCGTAGTGGTGGTGGTACAGGCCGTCGACGTCGCCCAGGCGCAGGTTCACCGGGCGTGCCTCGTTGTTCCAGTAGCGCGCGATGTCGCTCTGGTACGGAGTCGCCGGGCCGGGGATGGCGCTGCCGGAAGCGGTGAGGTCGTCGGTCAGGGACATGGGGGTCAACTCCATTGGTCTCATAGCTGGTTATCGGAAAACGGGCGACTGCCGGCTCGGTCGTTACCAGAAGTCGGGCAGGCTGTACCGGTGGGTGTTGGTCTGGTGCCAGTAGTGGTTGCCGTCGAGCCAGGCGGCCACCCCGCGCAGGAAGCGCACCAGCGTCGGCACCGGGCAGGCGACGGCCAACGCGGCCGACTCCGCCTCGAAGGCGTGCATCAGGTCGTTGTGGACCTCGACCGCCTTGAGGTAGCCCTCCTGGCGCGAGACGCCCTCGCGCTCGGAGATCACCGTCGGCAGGTTCAGGTGGAGCCCCGGGCTGGCGAGCTCCTTGGTGTACGAGTACAGGTCGTTGACGATCGTGGTGGCGTTGCCGGCCAGCGCGATGATCCGCTGCATCGCGGGCAGCGCGTGCAGCTCGACGGGCAGCTCGTAGCCGCCGACGGTGTCGGTGATCGTCGGGCAGGGGCGGAAGTTGTTGAACTGGCGCATCGCCAGGTACTCCCACACCTCCGGCACGTGCTCGGCCTCGGCCCAGGAGGCCTCGGCCAGGTACCCCAGGTGCAGCCGCGCCATGTCGTGCCGGAAGCGGTCCGCCTGGGACGGCGTGGAGGCCCGGACGAAGTAGTCCATCGCCGAGCGGTACGAGCGCCGGGGCGCGTCCTCGGAGAGCGAGGCCTCCCAGGCCGGGTGGTACTCCGGGGTGGTGTGCAGCGGGTCCAGCGCGGTGTGCGCGAGCAGCAGGCGACTGCCCAGGCCGACCGGCGAGCCGCCGAGGTCCTCGCAGTAGCAGTCGTCCACCGCGTTCTCGGCGACCATCAGGCGCGCCGCGAGCATCAGGTGGTCGACGCTCGGCGCGTCGGGGTGGCAGGCCACCATGTAGCGCCCGGTGGAGAACCCGTCGAAGTCCTTCTCCCACTCCGGCGGGTAGAGCTCGATCTCGTCGATCGCCCAGGCCTTGATCTTGAGGCTGAGCGCCTCCACCCGGACCGGGTCGGGCTCGGCGATCGGGTGGTGGTAGAGCCCGGGGATGGGGTCGCCGGTCTTGGGCTTGCCGCCGCTCGGCGCGGCGGCGGCCGCGGCGGACGGGACGCCGAAGGTCAGGGCGGGGCCGGCGGGCAGGGTGGGGACGGACGGCGAGGCGGGGGCGGAGGGCAGTTGGACGTCGGGGAGGACGGCCTCCAACACCGCGGCCGCGGCTGCCACGGCCTCCGCCGCGACCGCCTCGACCAGCGCGGCCTCGACGGCCGGGACGTCGACCGCAGGGGCCTCGGCCTCAGGGGCGTCGACCGCCGAAGCCTCGACCACGGGCACCTCAGCGGCCGGAACCTCGGGCGCCGACGTCGGCGGCCTCAACTGCAGCCCGGAGGTGCCCAGTCCGGTGGGACCGCGCAGGATCCGGTCGATCGCCGGGGAGCTCATCGGCCCACCGCCGGGGCGTGGACGGGCCCGGGTGGTGTGCCCGTTCTGGTGCGCAGGGGCATGGAGCCTCCTCTGAGGGGGATCGCCTGGTGTGACGGGTCGTCATCTCGCCCGCCGCGACGGGGAACTCCACGCCGCGGGCCCCGTCTCGCTCGGTTCCCAACCGTAGGCGCGAAAGCCCGTTCCGGATCGCAACGGACGATCTTCTACACCCGATAGGGTGAACGTTCCGGCTGACGGCGTTTGGCCAGGCCCCTGTCATGCATCGGTCCGCCCCGTGCCCCGGGCTGCGGTTCCGCACCCGGCGGCCCCGCCCGCTCCGCACGCCGCGTCAACCTGCCGCCAAAAACCGTGTCCCGCGCCGCCCGACGGCGTTGCGCCCGCCGCGGCGGGGACCGTTCGATTGCGGACCGACCGATCGGGAGCCCGACGTCCACGGCTCGTGGAACCGGTCCGCCGGCCCCGACGCCCGCTGCACGACGCCGGGCGGGCCGGAGTCCGGGCGTCCGCGTAAGCGGGAGCAGAATGGGCGGGGCGCCGTGAGAGGAACGCGGCCGGGAAGGAAGACGAGCGCATGGAGAGCCAGGCCCGCAGCCGCACCGAAGTCGTCGAGGACCTCATGGAGCGCTTCCCCGACGTGCCCCGGGAGGCGGTGATCAAGGAGGACCTGCTGCGCGGCGGCATGGCCTTCGACGAGTCCGCCCTCAGCGGCAGCACCGGTGTCGACGGGGGCGGCGAGGTCAAGCCGAAGTCGTACTTCATCTTCTCCTTCGACCACCGCACCCTGCCCGAGCTGGGCGCGGCCGCGCTGAACCGGCCGCCGGAGGAGGTCGTGCTGACCGGCGGACCGTACGGGCTGCGCCGCACGGTGGTGTCGGTGCGGGTCAACCCGGACTCGCCGTACCGGGTGCGCGCGGGCGGGGACGGCACGCTCGGCCTCTACCTGGACGGCGCGCGGATCGCCGACGTCGGCCTGCCGCCGATGCCCGACTACTACCGGCACACCCTGGCCAACGGGAAGTCGGTGATGGAGGTCGCCCCGACCATCCAGTGGGGCTACCTGATCTACCTCACGGTGTTCCGGGTCTGCCAGTACTTCGGCGCCAAGGAGGAGTGCCAGTACTGCGACATCAACCACAACTGGCGCCAGCACAAGGCCGCCGGGCGCCCGTACACCGGGGTCAAGCCGGTCGAGGAGGTGCTGGAGGCGCTGGAGATCATCGACCGCCACGACACCGCCCTCGCCTCCCGGGCGTACACCCTCACCGGCGGCGCGATCACCTCGCAGGTCGGCGGCCGGGACGAGGCGGACTTCTACGGGCAGTACGCCAAGGCCATCGAGGAGCGCTTCCCCGACCGCTGGATCGGCAAGGTGGTCGCCCAGGCGCTGCCGCGCGACGACGTGCAGCGCTTCCACGACTACGGCGTGAAGATCTACCACCCCAACTTCGAGGTGTGGGACAAGCGGCTGTTCGAGCTCTACTGCCCCGGCAAGGAGCGCTACGTCGGCCGGGACGAGTGGCACCGCCGGATCCTCGACTCCACCGAGGTGTTCGGCCCGGAGAACGTGATCCCCAACTTCGTGGCGGGCGTGGAGATGGCCGAGCCCTTCGGCTTCACCACCGTCGACGAGGCGATCGCCTCCACCCGGGAGGGGCTGCGCTTCTTCATGTCCCACGGCGTGGTGCCGCGCTTCACCACCTGGTGCCCCGAGCCCACCACCCCGCTGGGCAAGGCCAACCCCCAGGGCGCGCCGCTGGAGTACCACATCCGGCTGCTGCAGGCCTACCGGGCCACCCTGGAGGAGTTCGGCCTCTCCTCCCCGCCCGGCTACGGACCGGCCGGGCCCGGAAAGGCGGTCTTCTCGGTGAGCTCCTTCATGGACTCGCTGCCGGGCTGAGCAGTGTCTCCTGGTGGCCGCTGCCCCCGGCAGCAGCCACCAGCGCCGTCAACAGCCGTCAACCGGCGTTCTGCCGACGGACGGTGAGGATCTGCTCGGCCCGGCCCACCGGTCCGCGGACGTCGTGCAGCACGGTGCTGGTGACGCCGTGGCCGGACGGGCCGAAGCTGACGCTGGTGTCCAGGCCGGTCCAGCCGCCGCCGGGGCGGCGGTGGAAGTGGACGGTCAGGTCGGTGTTGGGGAACATCCACTCGGTGGGCTGCTCCCGGACGGCGATGCCGTTGGCGGTGTCGACCAGGGCGATGAAGGCGGCGTGCGGACTCGCGGCCTCCCCCGCGACGAGCTCCAGCGGCGTGGTCAGCCAGGCGGCGGCCCGGCCGGGGGCGGTGGAGCGGCGGCGCACCTCGACCGAGGCGATGTAGCCGCCGGCCCACTGCTCGCTCATCGGCCAGGCCTCGAACTCCTCGGGGGCGGGCAGCCGTTCGTCGTGGGTGCCGGCCACCGCACCGGTGTCCTGCTCGGCCAGGAACCAGGCCCGGGCGCGGACCACGGCACGGCCGGCGACCGAGGCGACCGCCTCCACCAGCTCGATGGTGCGGCCGGGGCGCAGGGTCTCCACCGTGATCTCCAGCTCGTCCAGGGCGATCAGGCCGAGGATGTCGAAGCTGACCCGGGCCAGCGCGAGGCCGTCGGCCGGGCGCCCGGCGCGGTGGCGGTCGATCGCGTGGACGATCAGCCCGCCCACCGGGCTGAAGTGCTGCTCGTCGGGGTGCCAGGCGCCCTGGGCGTGGGCGGTGGGCTTGAACTGCCGCTCCCCGGTGCGCTGGTAGTAGCTGTCGGGCGCGGCGGTGGGGGTGGTCACGGTGCGCTTCTCCTCGGGCCGGATGGCGGGGTGGTGCCGGGCGGGCGCCGGTCCCGGCGTGGCCGACGTCCGCGATCTCGATCGTAGGAGCCCGAACGGGCCGGGGAGCTGTGATGCGCCCCACACCCCAGCCCCCTCCCTCACCGCGTCCGACCTGCGGCGGAGTGACGGTCGGTGCGCGGCGTCAGCCGGCCCGCGCGGCAATGGTCCCGGCCGAAATCCCCGCCGGGCCCCGCAAAAAGCCCGATAAGATGACCGCTGGTGTGCCGGGAAGTCTGGTCGGCTCGGGGGATGACGGCGGCGATCGGGCCGCAGCGACCCCGGTGTCGCGATGGGTCGTTTCTGCAGATGCACGCCGTGGGGATCGTTCTCGTCCTGGTCGTCCTGGCCACCAGCGTGGCCACCTTCGCCCGCCGATGGCGGATCCCCGCCCCCTCGCTGCTGGTGCTGGCCGGACTCGGCGTCGCCCTCGTCCCCGGCGTCCCCGCGCTGCACGTCCCCCCGCAGATCATCGGCGCGGTGGTGCTGCCGCCGCTGCTCTACTCCTCCGCCGAGGAACTATCGCTGCGCGACCTGCGGACGGTGTGGCGGCCGGTCACCGTGCTCTCCTTCGGCCTGGTCTTCGCCTCCGCCGCGGCCGTCGGCTTCATCGCCGTGGCCGTCGCCGGACTGCCGCCCGCGATGGCCTTCGTGCTCGGCGCCGTGCTCTCCAGCACCGACCCGGTGGCCGTCACCGCGCTCGGCCGCCGACTCGCCCTGCCCGGGCGGGTCCAGGTGCTCGTCCAGGCGGAGAGCCTGTTCAACGACGCCACCTCACTGGTGCTGTTCAAGGTCGCCGTCGGCGTCGCCGTGGCGGTCGGCGGGACGGTCGACCTGCCCGCCGCGGGCGGCGAACTGGTGCTGCTCGGCGGGGGCGGCAGCCTGGTCGGCGCCGCCGTCGCCGGGGTGGTCTGGCTGCTGCGCCGACGCACCACCGACCCGGTGCTGGAGACGGTGATAGCCCTGGTCACCCCGTACGCGGCGTACGTGCTGGCGGAGTCCGCGCACACCTCCGGCGTCACCTCGGTGGTGGTCGCCGGGGTGCTGCTCGGCCGCTCCGGCCACCGGCTGACCGACGCCCGGATCCGGCTGCAGCTGCACGCCGTGTACGCGGTGGTGGTGTTCCTGCTGGAGAGCGTGGTCTTCTCGATCGTCGGGCTGGAACTGCCCACCCTGGTCCGGGAGCTGCCGGCCGGCACCGGCTGGTGGCCGCTGCAGTCGGTGGCCATCGCGGCCGTGCTGATCGCCGTCCGGGTGCTGTGGACACTGCCGCTCACCCGCGCCGTCAAACCGAGCAGGGGGCGGCTGTCCTGGCGGGTCGCCGGGGTGGTCACCTGGGCCGGCACCCGGGGCGTCATGCCGCTGGCCGCCGCACTGTCCATCCCGCTGCTCACCGAGGGCGGCAAGCAGCTGGACGGACGGCCGCTGGTCCTGGTCCTCACCGTCTCCAACGTCGTGCTCACCCTGGTCGTCCAGGGCCTGACCCTCGCGGCCGTGGTCAACCGCTCCGGGCTCGCCCTGGAGCCCGAGCACACCGCGCGGGAGGAGGCCGACGCCCGCGACGAGCTCAACCGCGCCGCCCTGGACCACGTGGACGGGCTCGCCGAACTGGAGGCGGTCCCGGAGACCGCCGTCGACCGGGTCCGCCGCGCCCTGACCGCCCGGCTCGACCGCACCCCCGAGGCCCCCGACGGCACCACCGCCGACGACGCCTACCGCCAGCTGCGGCACGAGGTGATCGCGGTGCAGAACGACCGGCTGCACCGCCTCTACGAGGAGCACCGGATCAGCGACACCACGCTGCGCCTGCTCCAGCGCGACCTCGACCTGGAACAGGCGGCGCTGGGGCGGACCTGACGCGCCGGGTCGGCCCGGGGTCAGAACATCAGCACGATCAGGCCGGCCGCGCCCAGCGCGCAGAGCAGCGACAGCAGGGCGAGGCCGGTCGGCCCCGGCGGCGGCGGGAGCCGGCGCTCGGGGTGGACGGCCAGGCCGCGCCCGGGGCGGGCGGGGTGGTAGAGCACCGTCGCCTCGTCGCCCTCCCGGAACCGGCCACCCTCCGGACGCTCGTCGGTGCGCACCAGCTCGACGGTCCGCCCGTCCGGCAGGCCGTACTCGATCGTCACCCGCCGCCGGTCGTGGCCCTCGGAGGTGGTGTGCCACCGCACCCGCCGCACCCGGCCGACCGTGCAGACCCCGTCCCGGCGCAGCGCCCGGTCCGTACCGCTCGCCGAGGCCAGCGCCACGGCCGACCCGGCCAGGACCGCCGCCCCGACCAGGAGGAAGAGATCAAGCACCACCCACACACAAATCAATGTACCTACCACGCAAGGGAGTTGAAAAGACAGTCGACGGGCCGCGCGAGCCCGGCCGGACCCCGGTCTTCCCGCCCCCGCGGGCTGCCGTCACACTGTCGCGAGCACCGACAGAACCACCGAACGGGGGCCGCATGGCCAAGCGTCCGAACAAGAAGCAGAAACGACCGCTCGCCGCCGGGGTCACCCGGCCGGCCAAGCCCGCGCGCCGCCGCCCCGGCAAGGACATCCAGCTCGCGCCGCGCACGGTGCGGCGCACGGCGCTCCTGGTCGGACTGGTCGCCCCGCTGCTGATCATCGGCCTGCTCGCGATCGCCACCAACCCCGACTACCAGGGGCTCTGCACGATCCTGGCCGTGGTGGTGCTGATGGTGGCCGTCGTGGCGCTGATGCTGATCCACAGCAGCGGCTGGGTGGTCTGGCCGGCCGTCTTCCTCGGCGTGCTGCTCCTGGTGCTCCCCACCAGCGCCCTGCGCGCCCAGCTGCTCTCCCACCGCGGGGTGGACACCCGGGTCGTCATCACCTCGGCGCACAGCGCCAAGGACAAGACGGGCAAGGTCAGCTGGACCTGCGCCATCCGCCGCGAGGACGGCGGCCCGCTGCCACACGGCACCGTCAGCGGCTTCGGCTGCTCCCGGTCCTCCGTCGGGACCACCATGACGGTGCTGGCCGACCCGGAGGGCTGGGCGCCGCCGGCCACCCACGACGAGGACCTCTCCTTCCGCGGCGGCGTCGTCTGGGTCGCGGCCGCGGTGGCCGTCCTGTGGGCCGCGCTCACCTTCGGCACGGCCCGCCGCGCCCTGCGCGGGCGGGGCGGTCGGTAGGACCTCCTCCCCCGGGCCACCCTCCGCAGGGCGCGCGGCGGCAGGGGATCAGACCACGTGCTGCCACACGGTGACGTCGAGCACCACGTAGGTCGAATTGACCGAGGCGATCCTCACCCCGGCGATGCTCCCCTTTTCCAGCACGCAGAATGACGCTCCGACGGCACTGTCGACCCAGGGGACGAATACCGTGTCGCCCGCGCAGGATTCGTACGTGGGCGCCGTTCCACTCGGCAGGGTGAGCAGCTTGTTCCCATTGATGGGCAGGAATTCCAGGTGATCGGGCGCGGCGGTCCCGAGGTCCCCCTGCCCGGTGGTGCTGAAATCGGCCTGCGTCGGCTTCGCGGACCGCAGCGGGATGGAGAAGCCCGCGTTGATGTTCACGCTGTAGGAGCCCTGCACGGTCCCGTTCCCGGACGCTCCCGGCGGCGGGGCCGCCGGGCTCGTCGTGGTCGCACCCGTGGTGGTCGGCCCGGGCGTCACCGGCGTGGCCCCCGTGGGCCCGGGGGCGGTCACGGTCACGGTCGGGCCGGGCACCGTCACGGTCGGAGCCGGGCTCGGTGCCGCCAGGTTGGATCCGGCGGCGGCGCCGGACCCGAAGAGCGCCGCCGCGGACACCACCACGGTCGCTATTCCGACGGCATTCGACAGAAGCTCCTTGATATTCCCGAGAGTCGCCGCGGCCCCGCCCAGGGTCGGCGATTTCCTCGGGGCGCCCCCGCCGCCGGAATCACCCTCCCGGACCGGCCCGTCAGGACTTCCGGATCCGGGTGAATTTGGCATGTGCGCATCCCCCACGATCGACGCCTCCCACCGTTTATCGGGAAACCGATGATAGCGGGACGCGCAATTCCCGGACAGGTACCGGACGCGACGGCGGATGAATTTCTCATGATGCGGGATCTTCACCCGGGGAACAGCGCCGACCATTGACGAAGTCTTGACCGGGCCAGCCGCCGTCGCCGGTAGACACAGCACCCGCTTCCTTGTGTCCGGCCGTCAGCCGCGCAGCCCGTCCAGCAGGGTGAGGACGTCCTCGACCGAGCCTGCGGGGTCGGTGACGGGGTAGAGCACGCCGCGGACGGTGCGGTCGGCGTCGAGGAGCAGGGTGAGCCGCTTGAGGCACTCGACGCCGGCGGCGCGGAAGGTGGGCAGCCGCAGTCCGGCGGCCAGTTCCAGGCCGGCGTCGGAGAGCAGCGGGAACGGGATCCGGGCGTGTTCGGCGAACGCGGCCAGTTGGTCGGGGCGTTGGGTGCTGACGCCGTGGACGGCGGTGTCGCGGGCGGCGAACTCGCCCATCCGGTCGCGGTAGGTGCAGGACTCCAGGGTGCAGCCGGGCGCGCCGGGGATGTCGCCCCAGCCGGGCGGGTAACCCACTCCCCCTGGCGCGTAGGCGCCGGGGTAGCAGTAGAGCACCGTCCAGGCGCGGTCGGCGGCGACCGGGTCGGTCCGTCCGCCGGAGGCGGCGGCCAGTTCCAGCGCGGGCAGCCGGTGGCCGGTGAGCGCCGTGACCCGGCGGGTCTCGGCGGAGTCGACGGTGCTGGTGGCGGAGAGGGTGCCGTCGCCCAGGACGTAGCGGCCGCCCCAGTCCTGGAGGGCGACCAGGACGGGCAGCAGCCCGCGGCCCCGGTCCGTCAGGTGGTACTCGTAGCGCGGCGGGTGCGGGTGGTAGAGCCGTTTCTCCAGGACGCCGTCGGCGACCAGGGCCTTGAGGCGCTCGGTGAGCACCTTGCGGCTGATGCCGAGTCCGTTCTGGAGGGCGTCGAACTGGTGGGTGCCGCCGGCGACGTCCCTGAGCAGGAGCAGGGTCCAGGTGTCCCCGACCACGGTCAGGGCCTGGGAGATCGCGCAGTCGGGGTCAGCCGCTTCCGTGTGCCGCATGATTGCCCATTATAGTGAGTTCCCAAAAGGAACTCACTCGTCACGGGTCGGTGACCGGTGACGGCGAAGGGGGCGCACATGACGACGCAGACGGTGGACGAAGCGAGAGCGGGCGCGGGAGCGAGAGCGGTGGACGCGGGCGGGAGCCGCAGCGGCGGAGCGGGGGCGTTCTGGCGCTACTGGAGCGCCTCGACGGTCAGCCGGCTCGGCGACCAGGTCACCACGGTGGCCCTGCCGCTGATCGCGGTGGTCGCCCTGCACGCCTCGGCCCTCCAGGTCGGCCTGATCACGGGCGCCGCCTACGTCGCCTGGCTGGTGATCGGACTGCCCGCCGGGGTCCTGGTCCAGCGGCTGCCGCTGCGCGGCACCCAGGTCGCGATGGACCTGATCCGGGCCGCCGCCGTCGCCTCGGTGCCGCTCGCGGCCGCGTTCGGAGTGCTGGGGCTGGCCCAACTGGTCGTAGTGGCCCTGCTGGTCGGCTTCGCGAGCGTCCTCTTCGACGTCGGCAACTCCACCTTCCTGCCGGCCGTCGTCCCCAGGGAGCAGCTGACCGCCCGCAACAGCCTGCTCTCCGGCAGCGTCGCCGCCACCGACCTGGCCGGGCCCTCACTGGGCGGCGTGCTGGTGCAGCTCGTCGGCGGCGCGGCCTCGATGCTGCTGGACGCCGTCAGCTACCTCGCCTCCGCGGCCCTGCTGGGCAGCCTGCCGCCGATCGACCGCTCCGCCGCCCGGCCGACCGGCGGCGCCGGGATGCGCGAGCAGATCCGCGAGGGCTGGCGGTTCGTCGCCCGGCACCCGGTGATCCGGCCGTGCGTCGCCGACGCCACCGCGGTGAACTTCGTCTGCGGCGGGCTGATGACCCTCACCCCGGTGTTCCTGGTCCGCACCCTCGACGCCCCGGCCGCCGCCGTCGGCGCCCTGATGGCCACCGGCGGCCTCGGCAGCCTGCTCGGCGCGGCCGCAACGCCCCGTCTGGTCTCCCGGCTCGGCGGCGCCCGCGCACTGCGCTGGGCCACCGTGGTCGCCACCGCCTTCGCCCTGCTGCTGCCGCTCGCCGGATCCGGGTGGGCGACGCTGGTCTTCGCCCTCGGCAACGCCGGGTTCTCGGCGGGGGTCGTGGTCACCAGCATCGTGACCCGCACCCACCGGCAGACCCACACCCCGCCGGAGCTGCTATCCCGGGTGATGGCCACGGTCCGCTTCGTCTCCTGGGGCGCCATCCCGGTCGGCGCCCTCGCCGCCGGGGCCGCCGCCGCAGCCTGGGGACCGCGGACGGCGCTGCTCCTGGTGGCGGTGGTCAGCGCGGCGTGCCCGGCGATCCTGCTGGCGAGCCCGATCCGCCGGATGCGCGACCTGGACTGACGCTGCGGCGGGGGCCCGGTGGCGTCCACCGGTGAACGGCCCCGACCGCGGGCCCGACGGCGGTTCAGGAGGCCGTGAAGGTCACCTGGTCGACCGTCCAGCCGATCGGCACCCCGCCCGCCCCGCCCATGCTGCTGCTCCGCAGCCGCGACGCCGACGGCCGCCCGCTGGAGGCCCCGCCGACCGACGGAACTGCGATCATGATCGGGTGAAGGAGACCCCCACCGCGCCGACGCCGGTCATCCTCGGCATAGACGACCTCCGGCCGCTCCCCCGGGCCACCCGGATCGCCCGCACGAGCCGCGAAGGCGTCCGCCTCCTGCTGGAGCATCGCGACGGCTTCATCGACGAACTCTGGCTCGACCACGACCTCGGCGGCGACGACAGCATCATGCCCGTGGTGACCCTCCTCGAGGAGGCCGCTTTCGACGGACGGCCCTTCCGGATCGGAACGGTCTTCGTCCACAGCGCCAATCCCATCGGCGCCGCGACCGTCGTCCGGTCGCTCACCCGCTGGAACTACCGGGTCCGGCGGGCGACGGCTTAGCAGCGTCGCCCGGCCAGGAGGGGACTGCTCTGAGTACGGGGCCGACCCGAGCCCGGCGCCGACCGGTCTCAGCGGAACGCGGCGACGTTCCGGGCGGCCCAGTCCGCGAAGGGGCGCGGGGCGCGGCCGAGGACCCGCTGGACGTCCGGGCTGACGCGCAGTTCGGCCGGGTTCGGGGCCCCGAGGATGTCCAGGGTGTCGTCTGCGAGCTCCGCCGGCATGCTCCGGGCCATGCCGTCCCTGGCCTCGGCGCGGGTGAGCTCGTGGAACCCCACCGGCGCGCCCAGCGCGGCGGCGAGGGCCTCGGCCTGCCCGCGCGGGGTGATCACCTCCGGGCCGGTGAGCTCGTACACCCCACCGGCGTGGCGGCCGTCCAGCAGGCAGGCGGCCGCGACCTCGGCGATGTCCGCCGGGTCGACGATCGGCACCCCGACGTCGCCGAACGGCGCGGCGACCAGTCGCTCGGCCCGTACGGACCCGGCCCACCACAGGGCGTTGGAGGCGAAGCCGCCCGGCCGCAGGATGCTCCAATTCACGCCGGACTCCCGCAGCTTGTCCTCCAGGGCGCGCAGCGCGATCCGGGTCGGGCCGAAGGGCCTGGTCACCACCCCCTGGCTGGAGAGCAGGACGATCCGCTGGACCCCGGCCGCCACGGCGTCGGAGATGAGGTCGGCCGGCGCGGCCCCGGCCCCGTGCAGGTCGCCGGACAGCAGCAGGAACAGGGCCTCCGCCCCGGCCAGTACGGGCTTGAGGCCGCCCGGCTCGGCCAGGTCGGCCACCACGTGGCGGACGCCGTCCGGCACCTCCGCCGGGCGCCGCGACACCGCCGTCACCTCCCGGCCCGCCCCGGCCAGCGCCTGGGTCAGTGGTCGGCCGATGTTCCCGGTGGCTCCGGTCACCACGATCATGTTCTGCTCCTCCTACTCGTCGGTCTCGGATGAACTCCGAGGCCTTCAAACTAGGAGTAGCGACTTACTTTTGGTAAGGACATACCTTGAAGTAAGCTCCGCACATGAAGGAAGGCCTGCAGTACAGGGCGGCCGAGCCGGGGGGCCGGTATGACGTGTTTCACACCGACTGCCCCGCGCGCGACGTCGTCGACCACGTGACCAGCCGCTGGGGGATCTGGGTGCTGATCTCCCTGCGGAACAACGACCTGCGCTTCTACGAACTGCGCGAGAGCATCCAGGGCATCAGCGAGAAGATGCTCACCCAGACCCTGCGCGTCCTGGTCCAGGACGGCCTGGTCCGGCGGGAGGTCGCGCCGACCACGCCGCCCCAGGTCAGCTACGGGCTCACCGAGTTCGGCCGCGAACTCGGCGAGCCACTGAGGGAGTTGTTCGACCGGATCACCCGTCGGCTCCCGCCGCGCGACCTGACGCCGGCCCGCTGACCGGAGCGCCCGGCGTACCTGGATGGGGGCGGCTCAGAGCCCGCTCGGCCAGTTGTAGCCGCTCGGCACGGTGACGGCGGCGTTCTCGGCGGCCGTGCCGTACACCAGGGCGATCTCGTCGTGGGCGTGCAGCGTGATCGCCGCCGGGTCGCCGCCCACCGCCTTGCCGTCGACGTACGCGGTCAGCGTGTGGGTGGCGTCGGTGCGCAGCCCGCCGAGGTGGTCGGCGGAGGCGGAGACCTGCCACTCGGTCAGGAACTGGCCCAGGGTGAAGTCGGCGCTCACCGGCGACTCGATGTGGATGACGCCGCTGGTGTCATGGGTGTGCAGCGGGCTGATCCGCTGGGCGCTCTCGTCGATGCCGACCAGCGCGGGGAC
This sequence comes from Kitasatospora sp. NPDC058162, assembly GCF_042884005.1. Classification (NCBI taxonomy): domain Bacteria; kingdom Bacillati; phylum Actinomycetota; class Actinomycetes; order Kitasatosporales; family Streptomycetaceae; genus Kitasatospora; species Kitasatospora sp. NPDC058162. Next base: position 97,131 of record NZ_JBHVUS010000027.1, on the reverse strand, counting down.
GGTCACCGGCTGTCCGTCGGCGTAGACGTCGAGGTGGGTGTGGATGTGCAGGGCGGTGCCCTCGGCGCCGAGCATCGGCAGGCCGGCCGCCTTGACGGCCGCCGTGACGTCGGCGGGCGCGTCCCAGGGCGGCGGGGTGGTCCGGCCCTCGGCGGTGGTCCGGGGGTGCGCCGGGACACCGGAGGGTGCCGAGCTGCCCTGGTTGTCGGCGATCACGACGGCGATCACACCGACCACGGCCAGCAGCAGCAGGCCTACCAGGCCGCCCACCAGCCATCGCCGGGTCCGTGCGCGCCGGACCTCCGCGGCCCGGAGCGCGGCGACGTGGGCCTTCCGCCCGGACGGCTCCGGCTTCTGCGCTGACATCGATGCGGGCCCCCTCGATCGAGGCTGCTGTCCCCCTCAGCCTCGCAGAGTCCGCCCCGGCGGGCGCGCCGAGCCGACGGCGCCCGCGGACCGGCCGCACCGGGCGACCGCCCGGTCACCGCCGGTGGCCGCCCCGGCCCCCGTGCGCACGAAAGGCCGCGGCCCCGGCCCCCCCCCACAACGGGGAGCCGGGGCCGCGGTCGGTCCGGGTGCGCGGTCAGCGCTGGCCCGGGTAGCCCTGCTGGCGCGGGTAGGGCACGTTCGGGACCTGCGGCGGGTACGGCTGGCCCTGCGGCGGCACCTGGCCACCCGGCTGGCCCGGGTACGGCTGGGCCGGCGGGTAGGCCTGCGGCGCCGGGTAGGGCTGGCCCGGCTGCGCCGGGTACGGCTGCTGCGGAGGCTGCTGCTGCGGGTACGGCTGCGCCTGCGGGGCGCCGAAGCCCTGCTGCGGCTGCGGAGGCTGCGGCTGCTGCGGGATCATCTGCTGACCGGGAGCCGGCTGACCGCCCATCGGGTAGGCCGGCATCGGGTAGCCCTGGCCCTGCGGCGTGTCGAAGGGCTGCGAGCTCGGGTCGATCGCCCCGGGCGGGAAGGCCGCGCTCAGCTGGTCCATCTCGGCCCGCCAGATGCGGTGGATGTTCAGGCGCACCGGGTTGTTGCTGCCCGGCATCTGGACGTACATCGAGCTCCAGATGCTCGCCCGCTTCACTCGGCTGACCGGGAAGGCCTGCCGCGGGAAGGCCGCCACCACGTCGCCGGGGCGGTTGTTCCAGCGGTTGGCCGAGTTGATCACCACGTGGCTGTTGGTGAGCGTCAGGAAGTAGTACCTGCGGGTCAGCACGATGATCAGGCCGACGAGCGGGATCTCACCGAGCGCGGCCGCGAGCCACGGGCTGGGCCCGCTCTCGGCGTGCACGCAGGCGATGAAGGTCTCGCCGGGAGGCGCCACCTGCGAGAGCTTCTCGATGACCTGGGCCTTCTGCTTGGCCCGGAGGAATGCCATGTCTTCTGTACCTCTTACCCCGTCGTGTCCGCCGGCTCGGTGCGGCGGGAAATCGGCTGAGGTTAGCAGGTGGTGAGGACACCTCGAACACCAGCGCCCCCGGGCGTCCCGGCGCCCCGCCGGGCCGGACCCCGGCGGGGCTGAGTCGGCACACGGAGCACCCAACGGCGGCCCGGGCGGTGGGCGTTCGCCGAGGTCGGAGGGGTGACGGGCCGCCACCGGGCGGCGCCGGACCTTCACCGGACCTTCAGATGGTGGTGACGGTGAACCCCTCCGGGGCGCGCAGCCGGACGGCGCCGGTGTGGTCGGTCGTCACCCCGATCGGCAGCCCGGCCACCGTCAGCCCGTCGATCCGCAACGACTCGTACCCGGCCGGGACCCGGCCTCGCACCCACAGCCGTCGGCCGGGGGCGTCCGCGGCGAGCCCGAGCAGCGCCTGCAGCACCAGGACGGCGGAGGCGGCGGCCCAGGCCTGGGGGCGGCAGGAGGCCGGGTAGGGGACGGGGCGGTCGTAGCGCTCGCGCGGGTGGCCGGCGTACAGCTCGGGCAGCCGGTGCTCGAAGGCCGCGGCGGCGCGCACCAGTCCGGCGGCCAGCGGCGCGGCGTCCTCGTGCAGTCCGGCGCGGGCCAGCCCGTGCACGGCGACGGCGGTGTCGTGCGGCCAGACCGAACCGGTGTGGTAGCCCAGCGGGTTGAAGCCGGCGGTGGCCGTGTCGAGGGTGCGCAGCCCGAAGCCGCTGTCCAGGCCGGGGGCGGTGAGGCGCTGCGCGACCAGCGCGCTCTCCTCATCCGAGAGCAAGCCGGTGCCGAGCAGGTGGCCGAGGTTGGAGGCGACCGAGTCGACCGGCCGCTTGTCCCGGTCGAGGGCGACCACCGGGTAGCGGCCGTGCTCGTCCTCCGCCCAGAACCGGTCGCGGAAGCAGTCGCGCAGCCGCTCGGCCCACTGCCGCCACCGGTCGGCGCCGGGGCGGCCGAAGGCCTCCAGCAGGTCGGCGGACTTGACGGCCGCCTCGTGGGCGTAGGCCTGGACCTCGCTGAGCGCGATCGGGGCGGCGGCGATCCGGCCGTCGCGGAAGCGGATGCCGTCCGAGGAGTCCTTCCAGCCCTGGTTGGAGAGGCCGCGGCCGGTGCTGTCGACGTACTCCAGGAAGCCGTCGCCGTCCGCGTCGGCGTACCGCGCCAGCCAGTCGAGGGCGGCTTCGGCGTGCGGGAGCAGTTCCTCGACGTCCTCGGCGGGCAGGCCCCAGCGCCAGGCGTCGTGCAGCAGGAGGAGCCAGAGCGGGGTGGCGTCGGCGGTGCCGTAGTAGCTGGGCGGCAGGTGGGAGCCGGTGTCCAGGTGCTGTTCGGCGCGGCGGACCTCGTGCAGGATCTTGCCGGGCTGTTCCTCGGTGGCCGGGTCGACGGCGCGGCCCTGACGGCGGGCCAGGGTGCGCAGGGTGCCGGCCGCGAGCCCGGTGCCGAGCGGGAGCATCATCCGGGCCGCCCAGAGCGAGTCGCGGCCGAACAGGGTGAGGAACCAGGGCGCGCCGGCGGCGAGGAAGGTGTCGGCGGGGCGCAGCGGGTCGGCGAGCAGCAGGCCGCGCAGGTCGTGGTGGGAGCGGGTGAGCCAGTGGGCGAGGTGGTGGTCCCGGCCGGTGACCTCGGGGGTGGTCCAGGGGGTGCTGCGGGCGGCGGGGAAGAGGTCGCCGTCGCGGTGTTCGGCGGTGCACTCCAGGACGGCCTGCCAGCTCTGGCCGGGGGCGAGTTCGAGGTCGTAGCCGAGGGTGCCGGTGGCGGGGTCGAGGTGGTGGGGCGCGGGGGTGAGGGTGAGGGCGGCGCTGAGCGGGCCGTCCTGCCAGCGCAGTCCGCGGCTGTTCGGTCCGCGGCCGTTCGGTCCGTGGCCGTTCCCGGCGGTGGGCGTGACCGGGGTGCCGGTGCGGCCGGCCTTGACGGTGTCCATGGTGGCGAGGTCGCTCTCGGCGCGGATCTCCAGGCGCAGCCGGGCGGTTCGGCCGCCGGCGTTGTGGAGGGTGTAGTGCTCGACCAGACGGCCGGGGTGGAGTTCCCGGCGGCGTTCCAGGGTGGTGGCGGGGTCGGCGGTCCGTTCGGCGAGGCCGCGCAGCACGGCGACGAAGACGCTGTGCCCGTCCGGGTCTTCGGCGGTGGCGATCGGGGCGTTGGGGACGCCGGGGACGCCGATCTCGAGGCGGGAGAGGATGCGGCGGTCGCCGTGGTAGAAGCCGTCGGCGCCCTCGGTGATCCGGCCGTCGGGGCGGGCGGCGCAGAGGCTGGGGGCGGCCACGGCGAGCCGGGCGTCGTGCAGGAACGGCTGCAGGTCGGTCGCTGGCATGGTCTCCTCGTTCTCGGTGCGGGGCTTGACAGTTGCTTCCACCCGGGCGCAACCTTTCTGTCATTGGAGCGTTCCAAGACATTAACTCCCCTGGTGGGATTGATGGAACCCCCGCTTGGAACGCTCCAAGCCACGCTCTTCGAAGTTCAGCTCGATGGCGACAGAACCTAGGATCACCGTCATGCATCCACACACATCGCCCAGGAGCGGCACCGGGGCCGCAGTGACCCTCGAAATGGTCGCCGCCCGGGCCGGCGTGGGCCGTCAGACGGTGTCCAACGCGATCAACTCGCCCGAGCTGCTGCGCCCGCAGACGCTGGAGCGGGTCCGGCGCGCCATCGACGAACTCGGCTACCGCCCGCACCGGGCGGCGCAGGCCCTCAAGACCAGGGCCAGCCGGCTGATCGGCTACGGCATCCGCTCCAGCAGCACCGGCGTGCCGACCCCGGTCCTGGACCAGTTCCTGCACTCCCTCTCCGAGGCCGCCGACCGGGCCGGCTACCGGGTGGTGCTGTTCGCCGTCGCCCCCGGGGACGACGGACTCACCAGCTACCAGCAGCTGTTGGACGAGCACGGCGCCGACGGCTTCGTGCTCAGCGGCACCGACCGCGGCGACCCCCGCCAGGGCTGGCTGCACGAACGCGGCGTCCCCTACGTCGCGTTCGGCCGCACCTGGTCCGGCAAGGACGTCGGCGACTGGGTCGACGTGGACGGCGCCGCCGGCACCTCGGCCGCCGTCCGGCACCTGGCCGGGCTCGGCCACCGCCGGATCGGCTTCCTCGGCTGGCCCAAGGGCTCCGGGGTCGGCGACGACCGCGCCCGCGGCTGGCAGGACGCGATGCGCGAACTGGGCCTGACCACCCGGGGCCGGCGGGTGGAGAGCCCGGACGACCCGGAGCGCGCCACCGAGGCCGCCGAGAAGCTGCTCGCCGGCGGCGCCACCGCCGCCGTCGCCGCCAGCGACACCCTGGCGCTCGGCTGGTACCAGGCGCTGCGCCGGACCGGCCGCACCCCCGGTCCGGAGGCCGCCGTCATCGGCTTCGACGACTCCCCGATCGCCCCGCTGCTGTTCCCCTCGCTGTCCAGCCTCGCCCAGCCGCTCGACGCGGTCGGCCGCGTCTGCATGCAGCTGCTGCTGGAACGCCTCGGCGATCGCGGACGGCCCGTGCAACACGTCCTGCTGGAACCGGAGTTGGTCCTGCGCGAAAGCGCCTGACGCCGCCCCGCCACCCGCACACCACTCCCCCGAACGCCCTCCCCCCGAAGGTCCGCCACCGCCCACCACCCCCGCAAGGAGTTCCGCATGGCCACCCCCCGTACCCTCGCCGCGGCCGCCGTCTGTACGGCCGTCGCCCTCGGCGCCGTCACCGGCTGCTCCTCCTCGGGCGGATTCGGCGGCTCGTCGGCCAAGCAGTCCTCCGGCGCCGGCCAGAGCCTGACCGTGCTGATCGCCACCTCCGGCGAGGCCGAGACCGCGGCGGTCAAGGCCGCCACCGCCGACTGGGCGAAGCGGACCGGCAACACCGTCACCGTGCAGATCGCCGCGAACATCAACCAGCAGCTCGGCCAGGCCTTCGCCGGCGGCAACCCGCCGGACCTCTTCTACGTCAACTCCGACCAGTTCGCCAACTACGCCAAGGGCGGCTCGCTGTACGCGTACGGCGACCAGATACCGGATGCCGCGGACTTCTCCGAGCAGCTGCGCAAGGCGTTCAGCCACGACGGCAGGCTCACCTGCCTACCCAAGGACAGCTCCACCCTGGCCCTCGCCGTCAACACCACGCTCTGGCAGCAGGCCGGCCTCACCGAGGCCGACTACCCGACCAGCTGGCAGCAACTCGCCGACGACGCCGCCAAACTCACCAAGGACGGCGTGACCGGCCTGGTCACCGCCCCCGACTACCAGCGGCTCGGCGCCCTGTTCAAGCAGGCCGGCGGCTGGATCACCAACCCCGAGCAGACCGCGATGACCGCCGACGCCCCCGGCGACAGGCAGGCGCTGGAGTACCTCCAGGGCCTGCTGAAGGCCGGCTCCGCCAAGTACGTGGCCGAGGTGGACACCGGCTGGGGCGGCGAGGCGCTCGGCAAGGGCAGGGCGGCGATGACCATCGAGGGCAACTGGCTCAAGGGCGCGATGGCCAAGGACTACCCGAACGTCCCGTACAAGGTGCTCCCGCTGCCCTCCGGACCGGCCGGCCCCGGCACCCTCGCCTTCTCCAACTGCTGGGGTATCGCCGCGAAGAGCGGCCACCAGGCGGCCGGCGTCGACCTGGTCAAGCACCTCACCTCCGCCGACCAGCAGCTGGAGTTCGCCAAGGCCTTCGGCGTGATGCCCTCGCGCACCAGCGCGCTGGCCTCCTACGCCGAGAAGTACCCCGAGTCCAAGGCCTGGGTCGACGGCGTCGCCCACTCCCAGCCGCCGGTCACCCTCCCCGGGTTCAACCAGGTGCTCACCCAGTTCAACACCGACCTCCAGTCGCTGCGGACGGCCGACCCGGCCGCCATCCTGGCCGCCCTCCAGCGCAACGGCGAGCAGGCCCTCAAGAATGCCCGCTGACCCCCGCGTCGCCGGCCCACGCCCCGCCGGCCCCCGCCTCCGCCGCCGGCTGCGCGAAGGGGCGTGGGGCTGGCTGTTCACCGCCCCCATGGTCCTGGTCCTCGGCCTGTTCCTGGTGCTGCCGATCGCGATGGCGCTGTGGGTGAGCCTGCTGCACTGGGACGGCCAGTCCAACCCCTTCGACGGCACCGCGGACTTCGTCGGACTGGACAACTACCGCAGGCTGTTCACCGTGGACGGCCTGGACCGCACCCTGTTCGCCACCTCGCTGCGCAACACCCTCTACTACGTGGCGCTGACAGTGCCGCTGCAGACGGTGCTGGCGCTGACCCTCGCCCTCGCCGTCAACCAGCGGCTGCTGCGCGGCCGCAGCGCCCTGCGCACGGTGTTCTACTTCCCGTCCGTCACCAGCTCGATCGCCGTCTCCACGGTCTTCCTGTTCCTGTTCCAGGGCAGCGGCGCCGTCAACCGGATGCTGGGCTGGGTCGGGGTCAAGGGCCCCAATTGGTTCGCCGATCCGCGCGGGCTGGTCTGGCTGGTGCTGGGGTGGTTCGGCGTGGACCAGCCCGCGCCGGCGGCCGGCGGCCCGCTCGGGCTGGCCTGGTCGGAGTGGTTCGCCGGACCCTCGGTCGCGATGTGCACCCTGATCCTGATGGCCGTCTGGACCACCTCCGGCACCTTCATGCTGATCTTCCTGGCGGCGCTGCAGGACATCCCGCGCGAACTGGAGGAGGCCGCCGCCCTGGACGGCGCCGGCCGGCGCCAACTGCTGCGCCACGTCACCCTCCCCGCGCTGCGGCCCGTCCTGTTCCTGGTGCTGACGCTGGGGCTGATCTCCACCTGGCAGGTCTTCGACCAGGTCTACGTGATGGGCAAGGGCGCGCCCGGCAACACCACCCTCACCCCCGCCTACCTCTCCTACTCCTCCGGCTTCGACAACGCCGACTACGGGCAGGGCGCCGCCATCGCGTTCGTCCTGCTCGGCCTGGTCCTGCTGCTCACCGCCGCGCAGCGGTGGGTCCTGCGGGAGCGGGACGGCGCAGCGAAGCCCCGCCCGAAGGGGGTCCGCCGTGCGACGCGCTGACCGCGAGACCGGCACGGAACGCCCGGTGCTCGGCCGCTTCCCCCGGCCGCTGCGCCTGCTCGGGTACGCCGCGCTGCTCGGCTTCGCGCTGCTCTACCTGCTGCCGTTCCTGCTCCAGTTGGCCAACAGCTTCAAGAGCGACCCGGACGCGGCCGCCCACCCGATGACGCTGCTCCCGGACGGCGGCACCCTCGACTCCTACCGGCGGCTGTTCGGGCTGGCGCACGGCGTGGAGAACGTCCCGTTCCTGAGCTGGCTGGGCAACAGCGTGCTGGTGACCGTCCTGGTCACGGCCGGGCGGCTGCTGTTCGACTCGATGGCGGGCTACGCCCTGGCCCGGATCGCCTTCCCCGGCCGCCGGCTGCTGTTCGGCTTCGTGCTGGCGGTGATGGCGGTGCCCGGCGTGGTGCTGCTGATCCCGAAGTTCCTGGTGCTCAAGAGCTTCGGGATGTTCGACACCTACGCCGGGATGGTCCTGCCGCTGCTGGTGGACGCCGCCGGGATCTTCATCATGCGGCAGTTCTTCGTGTCGGTGCCGCGCGAGATCGAGGAGGCGGCGCGGATCGACGGCGCCGGGACGTTCCGGATCTTCTGGTCGGTGGTGCTGCCGATGTCCCGGCCGGCGCTGATCACCCTCACCGTGCTGTCCTTCCAGGGCTCCTGGAACGAGTTCACCCATTTCCTGGTCGCCACCCAGTCCAGTGGGCACGACACCCTGACGACGGGTCTCGCGCATTTCGTCTCCGGCGGGCTGGGCTCCGGGACGCAGTACCCGCTCAAGCTGGCGGCGGCGCTGGTGTCCACCGTGCCGGTGGCGGTGTTGTTCTTCTGCTTCCAGCGGCATTTCGTCCGGGGTGCCAACTCCGGTTCGTCGAAGGGGTGAAATCCGGGGTGAGATTCGGGGTGAAATCCGGCCAAAAGGTCATGATATCGGCCTGACCAGTTAAAGCCGGGGTCAAATAATCGCGTGCAACCTTGCTGATAATGTGATCACCTGTGTATGCGCTGCGGCGTTCTTCACCGCAGGGGAGGGATCGGCCTGACCCGTTTCACTCAGGCCCCGTCAGACCAGGAGTTCCACCATCAACACCGCCATCCGCACGGCCGCCCGCGGTGCGCTGCCCGTCGCCGTCACCGCCTCCGTCCTCGCCGCCGGCCTCACCGCCTGCGGCACCGCCGAGCAGCTCTCGGCCGGCCAGAAGGTGTCGAAGGCCTTCGGCAAGGTCGGTGACGGCAAGTCGGCCGGCTTCACGCTCTCCGTGGACGCCACCCCGGAGCAGATCGTCGCCTTCACCAAGGCCACCGGCGACGAGGCGATCGACGAGCAGAGCGCGAAGGGCCTGTCCGGCCTCTCGGTCTCCGTCGCGGTCTCCGCCGACAAGCCGCTGAAGGACGTCGACGCCTTCAAGAACGCGGCGGGCGACCAGAAGGACCAGAAGGACGTCACGCTCGACAAGTCGGTGCGGATCTCCTACCTCATCGCGGACAAGAAGGGCACCCCGCTCCTCGAGTACCGCCAGGTCGACGCCAAGGGCTACCTGCACGTCGACATGAAGAGCGTGCTCAAGCTCACCGGCCAGGACCCGGCCGAGGTCGACACCGTCGCCAAGGACCTCCCCGCCGACATGGCCCCCGCCAAGACCCTGCTGACCGGCAAGTGGGTCACCCTCGACCTCCAGGAGCTGGCGGACGAGGCCAAGAAGGACGACGCAGCCAAGGGCGCGAAGCCGCAGGCCGCGCCCTCGGTCGACCCGGCCGCCGGCAAGGAGCTCTTCAACTCGCTGAAGGACGTGTTCAACCGGACCGTCACCTTCGAGGACAAGGGCAAGAAGGACGGCACCGAGCACATCTGGATGAGCGCCCCGGCCCGCCAGGCCGTCGACGAGCTGTACAAGGCCGTCAAGCCGCTCTCCACCAAGTTCCCGCAGCAGTTCAAGAAGTTCCCGACCGAGGCCCCGACCGACGTCCCGGACCGCAAGGTCGGCGTCGACCTGTACCTCAAGGACGGCGCGTTCAACTCGGCCACCTTCGACCTCGCGCAGCTGGAGAAGAAGGTCGAGCCGGGCGTCAACTTCCCGGTGAAGCTGGCCTTCAACCAGGAGGCCCCCAAGGTCGAGGCCCCGGCCGACGCCGTCAAGATGACCAGCGAGGACCTGGTGAAGACCTTCCTCACGCTGGCCGCCGGCGGCGCGGACGCCGAGGCCGACGGCGCCGGGGCGCCCGTCCCGCCGTTCAACACCACCAACGCCGCGCCGCTGACCGACGACCAGCTCAAGTCGCTGGCCGCGCTCGGCATCCCGGAGGCCCAGGCCAAGGTGTTCAACAAGATGGGCATGGGCTTCGAGGACATCAAGGCCATCGCCGAGGAGAAGTGACCCCCTCCTGAGGCACTGACCGACGCAACCGACGCGACCTGCCGACCGCATTCCGCGGTCGGCAGGTCGCGTCGGTTCACCCCCGCTTACCTGACTTCGGCCGCCCGGGCGCGGCCTCGGGCTCGCCCAGGCTCGCGGCCCGGACGGCCTCCATGGCGGCGAGCTCGTTGGGCACCCGGGCGCGGGCGCCCAGCCCGAGGATGCCGCCCTCCTCATTGGCGTCGGCGACCACGGTCGCGATCTCCAGCAGGAAGGCCCGGTACCCGGCGAGTTCGTCCGGCGCGTGCTCCGCCACGATCCGCACGGCGTCCCGGATGGTCTCCAGCGCGGGCCCGCGGTACTCCGCGTAGCGGGTGTCGGGGCGCAGCCCGGTGTCGAAGGTCGAGGACGCCGCCAACTCCCGGACCAGGCGCCGCGGATGGGTGCTGCTCGCCTCGCGCAGCAGCTTGACGATCGCTATCACCTCCTCCGGGTCGGCGACGCCCTCCGCGAGGGCGACCAGGACGCCGGAGGCCATCAGGGCCCGGCCGAGCGTCGCCCAGTCCTCCGGGGTGAAGTCCAACTCCCCCACGCCGTCGGCGACCCGGCCGATCCGCACCACCTGGAAGCCGACGTCGGCGAGCACGGCGGGGATCAGCCGCACCGACTCCACCGTGCGGGCGCGGGCCCGGTCCGACAGCTCCTCCCAGGGCAGGAACTCGGCCCGGCCGTCCCGCTGGCCGGGGAGCAGCGCCTCCGGTTCGGCGCCGGTGCCGTAGCGGTGCTCGTGCTCGTGCTCCAGCCGGGCCAGCACCTCGGCCTCCTCCTCGGTGAAGTCCTCGAAGCCGCCGACCGCGTCGGGGGCGACCTGCTCGGAGGTGGGCACCATCAGGCAGCCGACCGCGGCCAGGCGCTCGCCGAGCTGGCGGGCCTGGCGCCGGTTGGCCGTCCGCAGTTCCTCGGGCAGCTCCTCCCAGGGCAGCAGGGCCGGGCGGCTGCCCGCCTCCTCGCCGTCCTCGACCGCCGCCGTCACCCGGCTCTGGTGGATGGCCCGGGCCAGGTGCCGGGTGACCTGGGCGTTGGTGTAGTCGGCCAGGCTCTCGATGACCTTCCCCTGCGCCTCCAGCCGGGCCTTCATCCGGCCGCACTCGTGCAGCACGGCCTCGGCGTCCAGCAGGGTCTGCTCGGCCCGCCGGTCGCCGGCCCGGCCCAGCACGTCCTGGCCGACCATGATCACGATCATGAAGATCAGCTGGGCCAGGGTGGACAGGAAGCTCATGAAGGCGAACGGGTACGGGTCGAAGGTCTGCACCCCGAACTGGGACAGGCCGATCCAGACCACCTGCGTCACGGCCGCGAGGTAGAACGCCCACATGCTGCCCAGCCGCCCGGTCAGCCAGGCGGCGATCCGCCCGTTGACCCCGGTGACCTGGTCCAGCGCCTGCGGCGGCTGCTGCACCCGGTGCCGCTGGATCCACGGGTGGCCGCTGGTCTCCAGCAGGCTCACCCCGCGGCCGAGCGCCAGGTCGTGCCGGTCCAGGTGCGCCTGGAGGTCGGCGACCTTGGCGAAGATCGCCTCGGCGTTCTCGTAGGTCTGCACCGCCCGGCGGTCGGCGGCCTGGCCCAGCACCCGCTGACCGACCAGGATCGCCAGGCAGAGCACCAGTTGGACGACGTTGTCCAGGAACAGCAGGAAGCCGAAGGGGTAGGGGTCGATCGAGTGCAGCGGCCCCCAGGTCGCCAGCGCCATCCAGCCGGCGACCACCACCAGGGTCACGTACAGGGCGGGCATCGAGCCCACCGCCCTGGTCAGCGCGGCCGCGATCGCGCCGTTCAGCCCGACCTGCCCGTCCGCCATCGTCACCGGCTGCTGCCGCGGCTGGTCGATCGCCGTACCGGCTTCCGTCACGCCCGCTCCTCACGGTCGATTCCGGCGCCCACGGCCGGAGTCGTGTTCATGATGACAGCGGCCCGGCCGGCCGGCGGGTCTCAGAGGCAGGATCTTAACGCCCCGTCAACGCCCCTGCCCGGTACGGCGTGCAGCTCGACCCGGCCGTGGCGCAGGTGGTTGCGGTGCCCGTCGGCGAACACCAGCTGAAGGCTCCGGTCCGCCGGGGCGCCCACCACGACGGCGCTCTCGACCGCGCCGTAGCAGGACTCGCGGTAGACCCACACCCGGTCGCCGACGTGGAACTCCGACGTCTCGGAGACGATCACCGTGCTCACCTTCCTTCGCCTTCCTTCGCCTTCCTTCGCGTTCCTTCGCCGACGCGTCCACCCGGCAGTACGGAGCGCGGTGGGTCGGGTACTCAGCGGGCGCGCGGCCGCTTCGGGGCGGTGACGCACGGCAGCGCCGTTCCGCCGCCCGAGTACCGGTGCTCGGGCGGCAGAACGGCGCTGCTCAGGTGGTGGAAGGGTGTTGCTCAGGCGTGGGCGGCGGCGCACTCCGGGTGGCCCCAGCTGCTGCCGACCTTGGTGATCTTGTCGCCCTTGGCGTACGGGCGGCTGCACGGGCAGGTGCCCGGGAAGCGGGCGTTCAGGGTGCGCGAGCTGCCCCCGGTGCGCTTCGCGGTGCCGGTGGAGGCGGAGGTGGAGGCGGTACGCGGCTTCGTCGCCCTGGGGGCCTTGGCGGCCGCGGCCGGGTCGGGCACCGGCAGGTCGGCGGCGGTCCCGGCGGCGGCCTGCTGGGTGCGGGCGGCGTCGCTGGCGGCCTTGTCCGCGATGGCGTTCAGCGGGTCGCCGTCCACCTGGTGGGCGGGGACGTAGACGAAGGTGACGTCCCGGCCCTCCAGCAGTTCGTCGATCCGCTGGATCAGCTCGCGGTTGGCGACCGGCTTGCCCGCGGCCGTCTTCCAGCCGTTGCGCTTCCAGCCCTTGAGCCACTTGGTGACCGAGTCGCGGGTGTAGGTGCTGTCGAGGCGCACCTCCAGCGGGACGGCCGGGTCGGTGGCGGACAGCAGCTGCTGAAGCGCCGTCAGCTCGCCGATGTTGTTGGTGCTGTGCCCGAGCGGCCCCGCCTCCCAACGCTGGGGCGCCCCGGCGGCGTCCGCGACCACGTAGGCCCAGGCCGCCGGGCCCGGGTTGCCCTTGGCTGCTCCGTCACACGCTGCAATGACTCGTTCGACCATGCCCCGATCATGCCTGGTCAGGGAGCTCGGAGACAAAGCGGGTCAGCTCCGCAGCAGGGGCAGCAGCAGCGCGGCGGACCAGCTGAAGTTGGTCGAGTTGCGGCCCCGGCCGGTCAGCGGGTCGTAGTTCTCCCGCACCGGCCCGTCCCCGGTCAGGCCCTCGGCGGCGGCGAGCAGCCGCTCGACGGCCCGGCGGGCGTCCTGGTGCCAGCCGTACCGGCGCAGGCCCTCGACGGCGAAGTAGGTCTGGTCGAGCCAGGCCAGGCCGCGCCAGTAGCCGGCCGGGTCGAAGGACGGCGAGCTGCGGGCGACGGTCGGGAACGGCAGCGGGGTGCCGAACTCGGCCGGGTCGAGCAGCCGGGCGCGCACGGTGCGGGCCTGGGCGGGGTCGGCGGTGCCGGACCAGAGCGGGATCGCGCCCTCGATGCCGCGGCCGCGGGCGGTGAGCCGGGCGCCGGTGGCCAGGTCGGTGTCGTGGAACCAGCCGGTGGCCGGGTCGTACATGGTGGCGCGGATCGCGGCGTCGATCCGTTCGGCCCGGGCGCGCAGCTGCTCCGCGGTGGGCCGGTCGCCGAGTTCGGCGGCGATCAGGGCCAGGTGGCGGTGGTCGGCGGCCAGGTAGGCGTTGAGGTCGACGGAGCGCTGGGTGAGCGACCAGCCGACCGGCTCGCCCTGCGCATCACGGTTGGCGGCGACGGTGGCGGCGTCGAAGCGCGGGGCGTTGTCCATGCCGGACTCCCAGGCCGCCGCCTGGCGGCAGTCCTCGGGGGTGGCGTTGGCCGGGTCGAGGGTGGCGCCGTACTCGCACAGGCCCTCGCCGAGGTGGTCCCGGGTGCGGTACCACCAGTCCTGGTAGGCGGTGAGTTTGGGCAGCAGTTCGCGCAGGAAGGCCCGGTCGCCGCTGCGCCGGTACACCTCCCAGACGGCCCAGGCGGCCAGCGGGGGCTTGGAGTTGCGCTCGTTCCAGTTGCCGCCGCCGGTGCTCGGGTCGTTGTAGAAGACGCAGTCGGGGACCATCCCGGCGTCCTGCGGGCGGTCGGGCGAGCCGGGCCCGGTCTGGTGGTCGAAGACGGCGCGGATCTGGTCGGCCGCGAGGCCGGGGGCGAACAGCGCGGTGCCGACGGCCTGCTTCCAGGTGTCCCAGGCCCAGACCCCGCTGAACCACTTGTCGGACAGCGAGGGGGTGACGGCGTCGTGCCGGATCCGCCCGGCGGGGCTGCGCCAGTTGGTGACGAGGGTCTGCACGCACTTGACCGCCGTACGGCGCCGGGCGGCCGGGACGCCCTCGGTGGCGCGGGCGAGGTAGCCGGCCCAGCGGGCGCCGCCCGCCGCGGCGATCCGTTCGGGGCTGCGCAGCGCCGCCTCGGCCTCCAGGGCGGCGCGGGCCCGGTCCTCGGCGGTGAAGGTGTAGCTCTCGGTCCAGTCCAGGGTGCGGCTCGCACCGGGCACCAGCCGTACGGCGTCGGCGAGTTCGGTGCGGTGGCGGTCGCCGTCCACGGTGACCCGGACGGGCTGGGCGTGGCGCACGGCGAAGCGCTCGGTGCCGTCGGTCAGGTAGTCCCAGGTCCGGCGGACCTTGGCGAAGGCCACCTCGACGCCGCGCTCGGCGGCGAGCAGTCGCGGGGCGTCGTGCTGGGGGCCGTCGGCGGGGCGCAGCAGGGTGCCGGTCCAGGCGACGGCCAGGGTGCGGACGGCGTGGCCGGTGTTGGTCAGCCGGGCGCGGAGCAGGGCGGTGCGGTTGCCGGCGAAGCGCAGTTCGAGGGTGAGGGCGAGGCCGTCGTCGAGGGCGTAGCGCTGGCGGAGCAGTCCGGGCAGCGCGGTGAGGGTCGGGGCGCCGCCGGCGGTGAAGTCCAGGGGCCGTCCCCGGTCGGCGATTTGGAGGCGGGTGAGGCCGTCGCTGAGCCACCAGGGGTACTCCTGGGCGAGGTGCAGCGGGCCGGTGAAGCCGCCGAGCGGGTCGGTCGGGCGGGGCAGGGCGTAGGCGTGCCAGGCGCCGAGGTCGGCGAAGACGGTGATCGGGTTGTTGTCGCCGGGGTAGGCCTGGGTGGGGGTGCCGTGCAGGTCGAGGACGTCGGCGTAGGCTTCGGCGTCCGTGCGCTCCTCCTCCGCGTACGCGGCCGGCGCGGCCAGGGTGCCGGCCGTGGCGAGCGCGGAGGCGGCCAGGAAGTGGCGCCGGGTCAGCGGGTTCATGCGCGCTCCTCGGGGGCGGGCAGGCGGAGGACGGCGGCGCCCAGCGGCGCGAGGGTCAGGGCGGTGCCGGTGGCGGCGCCGGTGAGCAGGTCGGTGCCGGGGCGTTCCAGCGGCACCCGGCGCTCGGCGGGTCCGTGGTTGAGCAGGAAGAGGTAGTCGGTGCCGTCGGCGGAGCGGCGCCGGGTGGCCTCGACGTCTTCGGGCAGGCCGGGCAGCTCTGCGCTCACCCCGGCCTCGGCCAGCGGCAGGTCGAGCACCCGGCCGGTGTCCGGGCCGAGGTGGCAGCTCAGGTACCAGGCGCTGCCGGCACCGTGGCGGCGGCGGGTGACGGCGGGCCGGCCGGTGAGTTCGCCGGTGGTGTAGCGGGCGACGGTCTCGGCGCCCTTGGTCTCGATCCACTCGCTCCAGTGCCGGGCGCGCAGCTCCGTCCCGTCCAGCCGCACGGTGGTGGCCTCGCCGTCCGGGATCGGCCAGTGCTCGTCCACGACCAGGCCGAGCAGTTCGCGTAGCGGGCCGGGGTGGCCGCCGGGGTGGATGTGGTCGTGCCGGTCGGTGATGCCGCTGAACGGGCCGCAGACCAGGCGGCCACCGCCGTGGACGTAGGCGGTGAGGCGTTCGGCGGTGGCGGCGTCGAGCAGGTAGAGGTTGGGGGCGAGCAGCAGCCGGTAGCCGTCGTACGTCCCGGCCGGTGGGAGGAAGTCGACGGTCACACCGCGCTCGTACAGGGCGGCGTACCAGGGGCGGAGCAGCTCGAGCCAGCGCATCCGGGCGGAGGGGTGGTCGTCCAGCTCCAGCGCCCACCAGCTGTCCCAGTCGAGCAGCACGCCGACCCGGCCGCGGATCCGGCTGCCGGCCACCTCGCCGAGACGGCGCAGCTCGGCGCCGAGGGCGACGGTCCGCTGCCAGCCGCGCCCGGCGGTGCCCCGGTGCGGCAGCATCGCGCTGTGGAACTTCTCGGCCCCGGCCACCGAGGCGCGCCACTGGAAGTGCAGCACCCCGTCGGCGCCGCGGGCCAGGGCCTGGAGCGACCAGAGGCGGTAGAGGCCCGGGCGTTTGGGGACGTTCACCGGGCGCCAGCTGACGGCGGAGGGAGCCTGTTCCATCAGCACCCAGGGCCGGCTGGCCTTGAGGGAGCGCATCAGGTCGTAGTTCATGGCGGCGTTCACGTGGGCGCTCGGGTCGGCCGGGTCGGGGTAGGCGTCGTCGGAGACGAAGTCCTCGTGCCGGCTCCACTCCCAGTAGTCGAGGGCCTTGAGCATCGACATGAAGTTGGTGGTGACCGGCACCCCGGGCGAGACTTCGTCGAGCACGGCCTTCTCGGCGCGGTGCAGGGCGAGCAGGGCGTCCGAGCAGAACCGGCGCCAGTCCAGCAGCTGGGTCGGGTTGACCGGGCCGGGCGCGGTGCGCGGCGGCTCGACCTGGTCGAAGGAGTTGTACCGCTGGGACCAGAAGGCCGTGCCCCAGGAGCGGTTCAACTCATCGACGGTGCCGTGCCGTTGGCGCAGCCAGCGGCGGAAGTCGGCGGCCGACTCGGCGCAGAAGCACTCCTGGACGTGGTCGCCGTACTCGTTGTGGATGTGCCACAGGGCGAGCGCGGGGTGGCCGTGGTAGCGCTCGGCGAGCATCCGGGTGAGCCGGACGGCGGCGGCCCGGTAGGCCGGGGAGGAGGGGCAGTAGTGCTGGCGCGAGCCGAACTCCAGCCGGACGCCGTCAGCGGTCACGGGCAGCAATTCAGGGTGGGCGCGGACCAGCCAGGCGGGCGGGGAGGCGGTGGCGGTGGCCAGGTCGACGGCGATGCCGTGCCGGTGGACGAGGTCGAGCAGCCGGTCCAGCCAGCCGAAGTCCCAGCTGTGGGCGTCGGGTTGGAGCCGGGCCCAGGAGAACACCCCGACGGTGACCAGGTTGACCCCGGCCTCGGCCATCAGCTTGACGTCCTCGGCCCACACCTCCTCGGACCACTGCTCGGGGTTCCAGTCCCCGCCGTACAGCAGGCCGGGCACCCGGGTGAGCCGGTCCCCGCGTGCGTCGTGGTCTCGCGCATCGTGGTCCATTCGTGCGTCATCCCTTCAGGGCCCCGCCGAGCAGGCCGGCCACGAACTGCCGCTGGAACAGCAGGAAGAGCACCAGCAGCGGGAGGGTGGCCAGGAAGGAGCCCAGCATCAGGCCGGAGTAGTCGACGTGGGTCAGCCCGGTCAGCGTGTTGAGCGCGACCGGCACGGTGTACCTGTCCTGGGTGTTGAGCATCAGCAGCGGCCAGATGAAGCTGTTCCACTGGCCCATGAAGGTGAAGATCACCAGGGCTCCCAACTGCGGCCGCACGCACGGCAGGACGACCTGGTAGAAGGTGCGCAGCTCGCCCGAGCCGTCGATCCGGGCGGACTCCAGCAGTTCGTCGGGGAAGTCCAGGAAGCTCTGGCGCATCAGCAGGATACCGAAGGAGTTGGCGAGGAAGGGCAGGATCACGGCCTGGTAGCTGTCGATCCAGCCGAGGCTGGCCATCATCTGGAACAGCGGGACGAGCAGCACCTGCAGCGGGATCATCATGGTGGCCAGCACCAGGCCGAGCAGCAGGCCGCGGCCGCGGAAGCGGTACTTGGCGAGGCCGTAGCCGCACATCGCGGACAGCAGCGAGCTGAGCAGGGTGTGGGCGGTGGCGATGCCCAGGCTGTTGAGCAGCACCCGGCCGAAACCGATGCTCTGCTGGAGGTGCACCAGGTTGGTCAGCAGCTCGCCGCCGGGCAGGAACGGCGGTGGGGAGTGGAAGAGTTCGGAGCTGCTGTGGGTGGCGGCGATCAGCATCCAGGCGAAGGGCAGCAGGCTGGCGACGGCGCCGAGGGCGAGCAGCGCGAGGACGGCGGCGCGGCCCAGGAGTCTCGCCCTCGTCGGTGTTCCGGCCTTCATCGACGGCGTGCCCTCGGTCGACGGCGTGCCCTTCATCGGCGGCGTTCCCTTCCGTAGAGCCGGAACTGGAGCAGCGAGACCGCCGTGATGATCAGCACGACCACCCAGGCGATGGCGGCCGCGTAGCCGAAGTCGAGCTGCTGGAAGCCGACCTTGTACAGGTAGACCACCGGGGTGAGGGTCGCGTCGCCGGGGCCGCCGCGGGTCAGCACGTAGTTCTCGTCGAAGAGTTGGAGGGTGCCGATGGTGGAGGTGATGACGCAGAACAGCACCACCGGCCGCAGCTGCGGCAGCACCACCCCGGTGTAGGTGCGGACCGTGCCGGCGCCGTCTAGGGCGGCGGCCTCGTACTGGTCGCGGCCGATCGCCTGGAGTCCGGCCAGCAGGATCACGGCGTTGTAGCCGGTCCACCGCCAGGTGACCGAGCCGATCAGCGAGATGCGTGCCCAGGTCGGCGAGTTGAGCCAGTCCACCGGGCCGAGGCCGACCGCCTGGAGGGCTTGGTTGGCGAGGCCGCCGTCGGTGCGCAGCAGCACCTGGAAGACCACGGCGTAGGCGACCAGGGTGGTGATCGCGGGCAGGAAGAACACCGCCCGCCAGCCCGAACGGAAGCGCAGCCAGGACTGGTTGAGCAGGACGGCGAGCACCAGGGCGAGGCCGATCATCACCGGCACCTGGACGGCGAGGATGAGCCCGGTGTTGACCAGGGAGTGCAGGAAGGCCGGGTCGTCGAGCATCCGGCGGTACTGGTCGAGGCCGACGAAGACGTCCACGCCGTCGCGGCGCGCGGTGAGGCTCTGGTAGAGGCTGGCGCCCAGCGGGTAGGCGAAGAAGAGGACGAACAGGGCGGCGGTGGGGCCGGCGAACAGCCAGGCGGCGGTGCGCGGGGAGCGTCGTCGGCGGGCCGGGGCGGGACGGGCGGCGGGCTTGCGCAGGACGGCCGGGTGGCTGCTGGTCATGGCGCCGGCCTCCTAGGAGACCGTCTGGCGGCCGGTCGCGGTGGCGATCTGGCGGGCGGCGGAGCGCAGCACGGTGCCCGGGTCGGCGCCGTTGTGCAGCACCTGGTTGACGGCGGTGGTGACGATGTCGCCCGCCTTGGAGTCGTCGGCGGTGCGCTCGACGGTGGGGATGGTGCGGGCGAGGTCGGCGAACAGCTTCATGGCCGGCTGGCCGCCGTAGTAGGGGGCGGGCTGCTGGAAGTACGGGTCGTCCAGGGCGGGGAGGAAGGCCGGGAAGAGCCCTTCGTGCTGCATCATCGAGGCCTGGTTGGCCTTGTCGGCGAGCAGGAAGGAGATGAACCCCCAGGCTGTCTCGGGGTTCCGGCTCTGCGCGGGCACGCACAGGATGGAGCCGCCGCTGTTGGAGGTGCGGGCGCCGCCGGGGGTGAAGGCGGGCAGCGGGACGACGCCGAACTTGCCGGAGAGGTCGGCCATTTCGGTGGTGAGGGTGCCGTCCCACCAGGCGGCGGTGGGGGTGGTGGCGGCCTTGCCGTCGTGGGTGCCGGAGACCAGTCCGTCCCAGCCGTTCTCGAAGTCGACCAGGTCGCGGTCGACCAGCTGCTTCAGCAGGGTGAGCGCGCGTTCGGCGGCCGGGGTGGCGACCGCCACCTTGCCGTCGGTGAACCAGGACTGGCCCTGCTGCTGGAGGAGTTGGGCGAACAGGGTGTCCAGTTTGGCGTCCAGGATGAGCAGCTTCTTGCCGGTGGCGTTCTTCAGGGCCGTCCCGGCGGTGAGGTAGTCGTCCCAGGTGCGCAGGGTCTCCGGATCGATGCCGGCCTGCTGGAAGTGGTCCCGGCGGTAGAAGAGGGCGCACGGTCCGCTGTCCCAGGGCAGTGCGAGGACCCGGCCCTTGGCGTCCGTCACGGTGCGCCAAACCGCCTCGGTGTACTGGGACTTGAGTCCGGCCGCCCGGCTGGTGAGGTCGACCAGGGCGTTCGGGAAGTTGCCGATGTAGCCGGTGATCCGGCTGCCCTCGACGGTGAGGACGTCGGGCAGTCCGCTGCCGGCGCCGAGCCCGACGGTGATCTTGTCGTAGGCGTTGTCGTAGCCGATGTCGACCACCTCGACGGTGGTGCCCGGGTGGGCCTGCTCGAAGGCCTTGCCGAGCCGCTGCATGGCCTTGGCGGCGACGTCCCAGGACCAGATGGTGACCTTCCCGTCGAGGGTGGTGCCCGGGCTGCCGCCGAGCTTCCTGGCGTCCGGCCCGGCCGCCCCGCCGGTGGCGCAGCCGGCGGCCGAGGCCAACAGCAGTGCGCCGCCCGCGAGTCCGGCGCCGAGGAACCGGCGGCGGTCGGGGAGACGGGCGGATCCGCGCTGCTCGCAGGCGAGTTGGGGGTGTTTTCCGGGCCGGGTTTCTGCGGACATCTTGCCTCCCGACTGCTGAATGCCGAATGCTGTATACAGAACTCAGCATGCACATCGCCGTCAAGGCCTGTGACTGAAATCGCGGAAGGTGCCAGGATGACCGCACGCGTTCCCCGGACCCACCCGTACATCCCCAACTCCGCCCCCGAGGTGCGCGCCGCGATGCTGGCGGAGGTCGGCGCGCAGGACGTCGAGGAGTTCTACGCCGACATCCCCGCCGAACTCCGGCTGCACCGCCCGCTGCGGCTGCCCGCCCCCTTCGACTCCGAGGCCCGGCTGGTCGCCCACCTGGAGGAGCTGCTCTCCCGCAACACCCCGGTGCCGCCCGGCCGTTCCTTCCTCGGCGCGGGCTGCTACCGGCACCACGTGCCCGCCGTGGTCGACGAGATCGTCAACCGCAGCGAGTTCCTCACCGCCTACGCCGGGGAGCCGTACGAGGACCACGGCCGCTTCCAGGCGCTCTGGGAGTACCAGTCGCTGATGGCCGAGCTGCTGGCCGTCGAGGTGGTCAACGTGCCGACGTACGACGGCTTCCAGGCCGCCGCCACCGCCCTGCGGATGGCCGGCCGGGCCACCGGGCGGCGTCGGCTGCTGCTGGTCGGCGACATCGACCCGGACCGGCTCTCCCGGATCCGCGACTACGTCCGGGGCGTGCACCCCGTCGAGCTGTTGCCGGCCGACCCGCAGGCTGTCCGGGCCGCGCTGGCGGACGGCGGCTGCGCCGCCGTGTACGCCCAACTGACCGACCACTCCGGGCGGGTGGACCCGCAGCTGCCCGGCTACGTCGAACTCGCCCACGCGGCGGGCGCCCTGGCGGTCGTGCACGTCAACCCGATCAGCCTCGGCGTGCTCGCCCCGCCCGCCTCCTTCGGCGCCGACCTCACCTGCGGCGACCTCCAGCCGCTCGGCATCCACCCGAGCTTCGGCGGCGGCAACGCGGGCTTCATCGGCTCCGCCGACGAGCCGCGCCTGGTCGCCGAGTACCCGAGCCGGCTGTTCGGCCTCACCCCGACCGAGGTGCCCGGTGAGTACGGCTTCGGCGACGTCGCCTACGAGCGCACCTCCTTCGCGCTGCGCGAGGAGGGCAAGGAGTGGGTCGGCACCGCCGCCGCCCTCCACGGGATCGCCGCCGGGGTCTACCTCGCCCTGCTGGGCCCGCACGGCATGCGTGAGCTCGGGCAGACCGTCCTCGCCAACACCGCCTACGCCCGGCAGCGCCTCGCCCGGGTGCCCGGGGTGGAACTGGCCGAGCCGGCCGCGGTGCACTTCGCCGACTTCACCGTGCGCTACACCGGCGGGCCCACCGCCGCCGAGGTCGCCGACGGCCTGCTCGCCCGCGGCCTGCACGGCGGCACCCCGGCCGGGCGGTACGAAGGCCGGTACTGCGTCACCGAGTTGCACACCCAGGCCGACCTCGACCACCTCGCCGACGTCATCCAGGAGTTGATGAAGTGACGGACCGTCAGAACAATCGTCAGAGCTCCGCGAGGGTGTCCCCCAAACCCGGCCTGCGCCGCTTCCACCAGGCCCGCTGGGACGAGAAGCTGATCTTCGAGCTGGGCACCCCCGGCGAACGCGGCGTACTGCCGCCGCTGCCCGAGCCCGGCGTCACCGCCGCCGTCGGCGACCCGGCCGAACAACTGCCCGCCGCGCTGCGCCGCACCACCCCGCCCGCGCTGCCCGAACTCGGCCAGCAGCAGGTGCTCCGGCACTACCTGCGGCTCTCCCAGGAGAACCTGGGCGCCGACCTCAACGTGGACGTCGGCCAGGGCACCTGCACCATGAAGTACAGCCCCAAGGTCAACGACGGCTTCGTCCGCGACCCCCGGATCGCCGCGCTGCACCCCGCCCAGGCCCCCTCCACCGTCCAAGGCATCCTCGAACTCGCTTACCGGCTGGAGCAGTTGCTCAAGGAGATCTCCGGCATGGACCGGGTCAGCCTGCAGCCGGGCGCCGGCAGCGCCGCGATCTGGACCAACGTCTCGGTGATCCGCGCCTACCACGCCGCCCGCGGCGAGGCCGAGCAGCGCGACGAGGTCATCACCACCGCCTTCTCCCACCCCTCCAACGCCGCCTGCGCCAAGACCGCCGGCTTCAGGGTGATCACCCTGCACCCGGACCCCGACGGCTACCCCGACATCGAGGCGCTGCGCGCCGCCGTCGGCCCGCGCACGGCCGCGCTGCTGATCACCAACCCCGAGGACACCGGCATCTACAACCCGCGGATCGCGGAGTTCGTCCGGATCGTCCACGCGGCCGGCGGCCTGTGCGCCTACGACCAGGCCAACGCCAACGGCATCCTGGGCATCACCCGCGCCCGCGAGGCCGGCTTCGACCTGTGCCACTTCAACCTGCACAAGACCTTCTCCACCCCGCACGCCTGCGGCGGCCCGGCGGCCGGCGCCTGCGCCGTCACCGCCGAGCTGGCGCCCTACCTGCCGTGCCCCACCGTGGAGTTCGACGGCGAGAGCTACCGGCTGGACACCGACCGCCCGGAGTCGATCGGCAAGATCCGCCCCTACCTCGGCGTCGTCCCCAACCTGGTGCGCGCCTACGCCTGGATCATGTCCCTCGGCGCCGAGGGCCTGCGTACGGTCGCCGAGACCGCCGTGCTCAACAACAACTACCTGCTGCACCGGGTGAAGCGGATCCGCGGCGTCTCCGTCCCCTACGCCGAGGGCCGGCCGCGGGTCGAGCAGGTCCGCTACAGCTGGCAGCAGCTCAACGAGGACACCGGGCTGCACAGCGAGGAACTCGGCTACCGCGCCGCCGACTTCGGCACCCACTACTGGACCAGCCACCACCCGTACGTGGTCCCCGAACCGATGACCCTGGAGCCCACCGAGTCCTACTCCCGCGCCGACCTCGACGAGTACGCGGCGATCCTCGCCGAGGTCGCCCGCGAGGCGTACGAGGACCCGGAGACCGTCCGGACCGCGCCGCACAACTCCACCGTGCACCGGATCCGGCACGAGCCGCTGGACGACCCGGCGGTCTGGTCGGTGAGCTGGCGCGCCTACCGCCGCAAGGTCCTCGGCGGGCAGGCGGGAAGCGAGCAGGCGTGACAACACCCTCGGTCGGCCTGGTGGTCAACCCGGTCGCCGGCCTCGGCGGCCGGGTCGGCCTCAAGGGCAGCGACGGCCCCGACGTCCAGCGGCGGGCACTGGCGCTCGGGGCCCGCCCGGAGGCCCTGCACCGCGCCGAACTGACGATCCGTCATCTCCACCGCGTCGAACTGCTCACCGTCGCCGGCCCGATGGGCGCGGACGCCGTGGCCGGTCGTCCGGCACACGTGGTGCACCGGCCCGGCTCCACGTGCACCACGGCCACCACGGCCACCACCACCGCCGCCGACACCCGGGCAGCCGTACGCGCCCTGGTCGCGGCCGGCGCCGGACTGCTGCTGTTCTGCGGTGGCGACGGCACCGCCCGGGACGTCCTGGACGCGCTCGGGCCGGACTCCCCACTGCCCGTCCTCGGCATCCCGGCCGGGGTCAAGATGCACTCCGCCGTCTTCGCCGTCCACCCGCACGCCGCCGCCGAGGTGGTCAGCGCCTGGGCCCGCGGCGCCGTCCACCTGGAAGCCGCCGAGGTGGTGGACCGGGACGAGGCGGCGCTGCGGGCGGGCCGGGTCCGCACCCGGCTGTACGGCCGGCTGACCGTCCCGGTGCTGCCCGCCCGCGTCCAGCAGCGCAAGACCGGCAGCGGCCTCCCCGCCCCGTCCACGATCGGCGGGATCGCCGCCGAGATCGCCGAACGGGTCGGGCCCGGCGGCCTGCTGGTGC
Source organism: Kitasatospora sp. NPDC058162 (assembly GCF_042884005.1). Taxonomy (NCBI): domain Bacteria; kingdom Bacillati; phylum Actinomycetota; class Actinomycetes; order Kitasatosporales; family Streptomycetaceae; genus Kitasatospora; species Kitasatospora sp. NPDC058162. Next base: position 73,071 of record NZ_JBHVUS010000027.1, on the reverse strand, counting down.
TCGGCCCCGGCAGCACCACCCACGCCGTCGCCACCGCCCTCGGCGCCCCCGGCACCAGCCTCACCGGCGTCGACCTGCTCCGCCTGTGCCCCGACGGACAGGCGGCGGTGCTGCTCCGGGACGCCCGCGCCGACCAGCTGAGCGGCCTGAGCACCGCCTCCCCCTTCATCGCCCTCTCCCCCATCGGCGGCCAGGGCTTCCTGCTCGGCCGCGGCAACCAGCAGCTCACCCCCGAACTGCTGCGCGCGGCAGGCCGGGACCGCCTGCTGGTCCTCGCCACCGAGGCCAAACTGGCCGCCCTCGCCGGCCGCCCACTGCTCCTCGACACCGGCGAAGCAGAACTGGACCACGCCCTCGCCGGGCACCTCCGGGTGATCACCGGCCGCCGCTCCGCCGCCGTCTACCGCGTCTCCGCCTGACCCCCGCCAGCCTGCCCCTTGCGAAGGAGTTCCCCATGATCGACCTCCACGGCAAGCGCGCCCTCGTCACCGGCGCCGCCTCCGGCATCGGCCGGGCCACCGCCGCCCTGCTCGCCGAACTCGGCGCCGCCGTCGTCCTCGCCGACCTCGACGCCGACCGCGGCGAGCAGGCCGCGAAGGAGATCGGCGGCACCTTCGTCCGCTGCGATGTCTCCCGGCGCACCGACTGCGAGCAGGCCGTCCGCACCGCCGTCGACCACCACGGCGGCGTGGACGTGCTGTTCAACAACGCGGGCATCATCCGCCGGTCCACCGTCACCGAAATCAGCGACGAGGACTGGGACTTGGTGATGGCCGTCAACGTCCGCTCGATCATGCTGCTCAGCGGAATCGTCGTCCCGCTGATGGCCGCGAACGGCGGCGGCAGCATCATCAACACCGGCTCCGGCTGGGGCATCAAGGGCGGCGGCCGGGCCGTCTCCTACTGCGCCTCCAAGGGCGCCGTGGTCAACATGACCCGGGCGATGGCCATCGACCACGGCCCGGACAACATCCGGGTCAACTGCGTCTGCCCCGGCGACACCGACACCGGCATGCTCGCCGAGGAGGCCCGCCAGCTCGGCGAGAGCGCCGACGCCTTCTACGCCGACGCCGCCGACCGCCCCCTCGGCCGGATCGGCCAACCCGGGGACATCGCCCGCACCGTCGCCTTCCTGGCCAGCGACGCCGCCGCCTTCGTCAGCGGCGCCGTCATCGCCGTGGACGGCGCCGGAACCGCCTGACCGGCCCCGCCGTCCGGCCCGGCGAGGGGCCGGACGGCGGCCGGTACTCTACGGGACGAACGAGGAAGGGAAGCCCGATGGCGATCGAGCGGCGTCCGCTGCGCGAGCAGGTGAAGGACGAACTGCTGGAGCAGCTCGGCCGCGGCCGGTTCACCCCCGGCGAGTCGATCAACGAGGTCCAGCTCGCCGAGGAACTGGGCGTCAGCCGCACCCCCCTGCGCGAGGCGCTGATCAGCCTGGAGCGCGAGGGCATCATCACCAGCGAACGCGGCAAGGGCTTCCGCTTCGCGCCCACCGGCAAACAGGAGTTCCTCGACCTCACGGCCATCGTGATCGCCCTGGAGTCGCTCGCCCTACGCACCTCCGACCCGGCCCACCTCTCCGCGATCGCCCCGAAGCTCCTCGCCGAGGCCCGGGCCTTCTCCGCCCCCCAGGCCCCGCACGGCACCATAGAGCGCTACGACGACGCCTGGCACGCCCTGCTGCTCTCCGGCTGCGCCAACACCCGGCTGCGCGACATGATCGACTCGCTGAAGCTGACCCTGCACCGATACGAGCGGGTGGTGGTCGGCGACGACGAGATCCTCCGGCGCGCCGCCGAGGAGCACGAGCGGATCGCCCAGTGCCTGCTCGACGGCGACATCGAGCAGGCCGTCGTCGCCCTGGAGGCCAACTGGACCAGCGGCATGGAACGCATCCTCGAACGCCTCCCCCCGGTCGGCGCCCGGTAGCCGGTCCCGCCGGGCACGCCCGGCACGTCGCCTACCTGAGGTGCTCCTCGATCAGATCCGCACCGCGGCCCGCTCCCCCACCCCGACGGATCGCCCGACGCTTGGGGCCTACGCCCGTGGTCCGACCCCTCCCCCCGACCTCCGACCGATTGCCACTCGTCCCGCCCGGCGCGGCATGATGGCCCCCATGTGGGGCAAGTGGATCGACTGCCGGGTCCGGCCCGGCGCCCGCGCGGCCTTCGCCGCCGGACAGCGCCGCTGGTCGGCGATCGCGGACCAGCCGGGGCTGCTCGGGCAACTGGGCGGCTGGGACCGCACCGGGGACCGGGCGCTGCTGTACGCCCTCTGGGCGGACCGGGCCGCGTACGACCGCTTCATGCGCGACCGCCACGACGAGGTCGCCACCGAGGCTGCTCAGCAAGGCAGTTGGGACTCGATCCGGGTCACCGCCGGCCCCGTCGTCCAATCCTTCCCCGGCACGGCCCCCTCCCTCCCGGACGCCCTCCGGCACGCCACCCTGCTGCGCGCCGCCGACTGCCACCTCCACCCGGGCCGCGCCGACCACTTCCTCACCGTCCAACGCGAGATCTGGGCCCCCGGCATGGCCGCGGCCGGCGGCCTCCTCGCAGGCACCGTCACCCGCCTCGCCCCCGACCGCTACCTGGTCACCACCCTCTGGACCTCCCCCGAGGCCCACGCCGCCTACACCACCGACACCCTCCCCACCCTCCGCGCCCACGCGAACGTCCCCGCCGACGTCGCCACCCTCACCGGCCACGCCCTCCCCCTGAACCCCACCTGGCAGGTCCTGCCGTAACGGGGCACAGCGCTCAGCGATCAGCGCCTCCGGCCCGGTGAGCGCCCCGTGACCCGCCGGAGTGGACGGGCCTACAGCAACTCCAGGACGGACGCGCTCCATCCGAGAGCCTCAGGGGTGTGCCAGCGGGGCCGTTCTCCTGTCCCGGCCATGGCCTGGCCCGCGACGAACGCTTGCTGATGGGCCGAGTTCTGCTTCCGGACCCGCTCCCACAGCATTCGCGCCTGCGCATGGTGGCCGGTGCTGACGAGAAACTCGAGCAGGTCCTGAGCGAATCCCCACGCGGTGAGCAGAGCATCAGGGGCCGTCAGCACCGCCTGTTCGGGTTCCGCAGCGGCGGCGAACCACGGGAGTGCGATCTCACGAAGGTGCGCTGCGAACTGTTCCAGTCTCGCCGGACGATCCTCGGGTCGAGTCAGCACCACGAAGTACTGCCCCGACAGGTCCAGGAAGCTGGCGGCGCAGACGATCGACTCCACCGATTCGGGCCGACCGACGGTAAGTTCGGGATTGGCTCGACGCCACGCCCCCAGGCCGGCATCGAAGACGGTCAGGCTGGCGACCATGAACTTGATCAGGCTTCCCGATCGGTTCCGATTGCTCTTTGCCAGCTGGATCACCTCACAGCGCCCCGCCGCCCGTCGCTCCAGCGACTGCCGAGACCTGACCCAGCCGAACCCGTCGAGCATCCCTGCGAGGCAAGCAGCCCCGGCATGGACGACATCGGCCGACTTCTCGGCCTGGATGAGGCGCACGGTCAGGTCATCAGGCTGCGTCACGTTCACCCCGCACATGATGCCGCACCAAGATCCGCCGGACAGGGCCCAAACGCCGGGCCCCGGCCCATGCCGTCAGGACACCACCGGGATGCCCTCCGGGCGGCCCGCGAGCAGGGCCGCGATGTGGTCCGCGCAGCGCAAGGCCGCCTCCGCCATGGCGCTGCCGGTCATCCCGGCGATGTGCGGGGTGAGCAGGGCGTTGGGCAGGCCGGAGAGCGGCGAGGCGAAGGCGGCGTGCTCGTGGGCGAAGGTGTCCACGGCGGCCGCCGCCGGCGGGCGGGCCGGGTCGCGCAGGGCCTCGGCGAGGGCCTGCTCGTCGACGATGCCGCCGCGGGCGGTGTTCAGCAGGATCGAGCCGGGCCGCATCCGCGCCAGTTCCGCCCGGCCGATCAGGCCCCGGGTGTCCGGGGAGAGCGGCACGTGCAGGGACACCACGTCGCTGGTGGCGAGCAGGGTGTCAAGGTCGGCGACCGGGCGTACCGAGGGGTGGGCGGAGCGCCGCGCGTAGCCCTGGACGGTCATGCCGAGCGCCGCGGCCCGTTGCGCCAGCGCCAGACCGGTCCGGCCCAGTCCGACGATGCCCAGGGTCAGCTCCGACAGCCCGACCGCGGGCGCGCCGGGCGTGCTCCAACGGCCCTGGTGCGCGGCCTCGTTGTAGGGAAGAAGGTTCCTGGTCAGGGCGAGCAGTTGGGCCAGCGCGAACTCGGCGACGGCGTCCGCGTTGGAGCCGGGCGTATGGGTGACGGCGACGCCGTGCCGGGCGGCGGCCGCCAGGTCGACGTGGTCGGTGCCGGCGCCCGCCCGTCCGATCACCCGCAGCCGGTGGGCCAGCGCGGGGTCGGTCGCCGCGGCGAGGAGCGCGGCGCGCAACGGCACGCCCGCCCGGGACTTGAGCGCGTGGTACCCGAGCCCGCCGCGCACCACCTCCGCGGTCAGCGCCGCCTCGTCGAACAGGTCGACGTCCGTGAACTCCACCCGCCCCGCCCACCGGGCCGTCACCCCCGCCGGATCCGCCACCCGCCGCAGGTTCAGCGTGACGCCCAACCCGTGCCCGACCAGACGCCCCACCTCCCGATCGAGCAACCCCCCGGGCGCCGCATCCAACACCAGCACCCGCCCCGGCCCGGTGCTCGCCTCCCCCTCACGCCAGTGAGGCATGGAACTCGGCGAAGAGGGCGAGGAGCTCGCGGGTGTCGACCGGACCGATGTCCATCTGCAGCCGACCGACCTCGTCGTCGCCGTCGGGGGTCAGTCGCGCATAGAAGGCGTACCCGTCCCCGGCGGGTTCGGCGACCAGTTGCAGCGGGTTGTTGCGGCCGGGCATCACCGCCGCACGGAAGCGGGCGCCCGAGGCCAATCCGGCGAGCATCCGCTCGGCGAAGTCCGCCGCCTCCTCCGTGGTGAGGAGGGCGGAGTAATCAGCCGTGAAGGTCGAGCACCATTCGGCGGTGACCCGCCAGTCGTCCTCGCCCTGCTGGGCCAGTTCGAGCCAGGAACTGGCCTCGTCGTCGCCGAGCCGGATCCGCGGCTGGTCCATCGTCGCTCCTCGGTCCTCAGTACCAGTAGGTGTGGCCGGCCGCGCCCCGGCCGGGCGGCGGCAGTGCGCAGGTGCCCCCGATCGTGCCCGGTGCCACTGACAGACCGCCGGTGGCGTCCCTCTGTGCTGCCCCTCCCCCAGCTCCACCGGTCCCGCCACCGACCTCCACAAGCCGCCCGTCCCGGTAAAGGGCTCTCCCCCCGCCGCCGTGCACCCCCGGGCTGACCTGGCAGGATCTCCCGCCATGACGGACTATGCGACCCCCGGGCCGGGTGACGGGCACTCGCACCGCCGGGGCGGCCCGGCCCGGCCCCGGAGCCCCCGGAGCGCCCGGCGGGGGAAGAACGACGTGCCGTGGCCCCGGCGGCCACTGCTGACGGCCCTGTGGATCCCGGCCGGCGCCGTGCTGCTCCCGCTCGGCGGGGCGCTCGGCGCGTTCGGGCCGTGGTTCATCGTGCCCTCGCTGGCCTTGGCCCTGGCCGGCGGGGCGGGCCTGATCTACTCCGTGCTGTGCCTCTGCCAGGCCGCGGTGCTGCGGGGCCTGACGATGACGCTGCTGCTCGCCCCGCTGATCGCCGTCCCGCTGATGAGCCTGAACACCGCCCAGGCCACCGTGCTGTCCCTGCGCGGCACGGCTCACCCGGGCACCGTCACCGGTGTCCGGGTGAGCCACGGCAAGACCACCACGTACTCCTGCGCCGTGCGCTACGACGACGCCCCGGGGCGCAGCCGCTCCGTCACCTGCGGGGCCGGTGACACGGCGGGCGAGCGGGTCAGCGTCACCGAGGACCCGGGCGGACTGGTGGACCCGGAGTTCACCGCAGCCGCCGAGAACCCCCGCTTCGACCTCGCCATGGTCGGCATCACCGACCTCTCCCTGCTGCTGATCGCCGGGGTCGCCGCCACCGTGGGCGCCCTGCTCCACCTGCTGCGGAGGCACCGTAATCCCGTTGCACCGGCGGCGGGGTAAGGACCATGATCCCTGGATGGAGCTTGCAGAGCAGGAGATCGCCCTGGGTGAGGTGACGCTGCGCCGCTTCCGCGGCGAGGCGGACTTCCCCGAGTTCTTCCGGGTCATCGAGGAGTCCCTGGAGCACCTGCGGCCCTGGATGCCGTGGGTCGCCGAGCACAGCGAGGCCAAGACCTCCGAGTTCCTGGCCGAGCGGCCGGGGAAGTGGGAGAGCGGCGAGGACTTCACCTACGCGATCCTGCTGGACGGCGCCATCGTCGGCGCCTGCGGGCTGTTCCGGCGTTCGGACACCGCCGAGAACGGCCGGGAGATCGGCTACTGGCTGCACCCGGCCGCGACCGGCCGCGGCATCGCCACCCGTACCGCCCGGGCCCTGTCCGAGCAGGCCTTCCGGCTGCCGGGGGTGGACTTCGTCGAGATCCTGCACGACCCGGCCAACCTGGCCAGCGCCGCCGTCCCGGCCCGTCTCGGCTTCACCGAGCACGCGCGCCGCCCCGCCGAGGCGCTCGCCCCGGCCGAGACCGGCGAGGAGCAGATCTGGCGGCTCCAGCGCGGCTGATCAACTCGGTGCGGGGCCCGACGGTCCGCCGCCGTGGGGGAATGCGTGCGGACCGCCGGGCGGCGCCGGTCGGACGGGACGATCCGGCCGGGCGCCGTGGGAACGAACGCGCCGAAGACTTCCGCCTCCGTGCGGAGCGCCCCATCTCGAACCCCGCATTGCCGACCGCGTACCCTCAGTAGCGGCCTTGCGCGTTCGTTCCCACGCCCAGGAGAGCCTCGGGCGGCGGGGCGGATAACACTTTTCCCGTTCCTCTCCGATCCTCTCCGTCCTGTCCGTTCCCCGCCTGCCGCCCGTGATCGTCTACCCTCGGCTGCAACCGACAGTGAGACAGCAGTGAGAGAGCCGAGCCCCGCCGTGTCGAACGCCCCCGTGATCCGCAGCGACGCCCCCGGGTCCTTCCCCTGGGGCGTCTTCCACGAGCGCCACCCCGAGCTGGTCCGGCGGGTCCTCGACACCCTGCCGTACGGCCCGGCCCAACGGGCGGCCGTCGAGCGGCTGCTCGCGGAGAGCACCACCGGCGTCCTGACCCCGCCGACCGCGGACGGCCCGGGCGCCGCGCAGTGGCGGGAGTGGGGCGAGGGCCTGTGGGGCAGGCCGTGGAGCGAGGCGCCGTTCCTGTGGGCGGAGAGCTACTTCTACCACCGGCTGCTCAAGGCCACCGGGTACTTCGGGCCGGGCGCCTGGCAGGGCGTCGACCCGTTCGCCCCGTTCAAGGACGCCGAGCTGGCCGGAGCGGCCGTCGACGACGAGCTGGCCGCACTCGACGAGCTCGACGGCCTGCCGCAGCCCCGCCGGGCGGACGCGCTGCTGCGGTCCGCCCTGTGGGGCAACCGCGCGGACCTGAGCTTCCAGCTCACTGCGGAGTCCGGCGGCGGCCCGGCTGAGGCCGAACTGCTCGCCGACGACAGCGTCCTGCTCTGGGCCGAGCTGGAGCGGGCCGCGGGCGGGCGGGTCTGCCTGATCGCCGACAACGCGGGGCGGGAGCTGCTGCCGGACCTCGTCCTGATCGACCACCTGCTGAGCAGCGGCCTGGCCGCCGAGGTCGACCTGTACGTGAAGCCGCAGCCGTACTTCGTGTCGGACGCGACGACGGCCGACGCCCTCGCCACCCTCGACCGGCTGCGCACCGCCCCGTCACCGGTGGCCGGGGCCGTCGGCGACCGCCTGTGGCGGGCGATGGGCAGCGGCGCGCTCACGGTCCGCACCCACCCGTTCTTCTGTGCGCCGCTCCCGTACCACGACCTGCCCGCCAACCTGCGCTCCCAACTCGCGGGCGCCGCACTGACGGTCCTCAAGGGCGACCTCAACTACCGCCGTCTGGTGGGCGACCGCCACTGGCCGCCGACCACCCCGTTCCAGGCCGCGGTCGGGCACTTCCCCTCCCCCGTCGCCGCCCTACGGACGTTGAAGTCCGACGTGGTCGTCGGCCTCGACCCCACGACCGTCGCCCGGCTCGACGCCACCGGCACCCCGTGGCGCACCAGCGGCCGGCACGCCGTCATCCAGGTCGACACCCAGCGGTAGCCGCGCCGCTGCCGGAGGGGGCGGCCAGGCGACCAGCCCCGGGCACCTCACAGTGAGTTGCCGGCCACGACGCTGTGGGTGCCCTGGTCAACGGACCGGGTCGGTACCGAGCGATTCGATCCAGGACGCGAAGTCCCCAGCCACCACGTCGAAGTCCGCGGGATCCAGATCGCCCAGATCGGAGGAGAAGACGGCAGAGCCCGGATCATCGACACGGAGGAGGAATCCGCGGCCACCGCTGTCATCGCCGATGAGGAGGAACCCCGGTGCATACTGCGCGACTTCGTACGTGGCGTTGCGTTCGCCGATGCACCCTGCCGAGTACACCGCGACGCCCGATTCGGTGAGGAGGCCGTCCCGCACGTTCCACAGCGCCACTAGCGGAACCGGAAGGCTCATCGCCGTCTCGGCCCACGCTCGCACCACCTCACTCGGCACATCACTCGGCGTTGCCGCCGTCGGCCTCGAATCCGCCCCCGCCACTCTGCACCCCTCCGAACAGACCCCGGCTGCCCCGACGAGCATCGGCACGGACACTGCCACCGGGCCCGCTCCCACGCAAGCCACTTCAGCTCCAGCCACCCCCACTCGACCCGCCGGCCCCGGGATACGGTGTGACCGTCCGTCACCCCAGCACCCCCGCGCGAAGGAGCCGCCCCCCATGACCGACGAGCAGCACACCACCGGCCGGGGCCGCGCCCACGAGCTCGTGTCGGCCGCGCTGGACCGCGCCGCCGCCGTCGAGCACCTCAACGCCTTCATCACGCTCGACGCGGAGGGGGCGCTCGCGCAGGCGGCCCTCCGCGACGCCGGGGCCGACCGGGGCGACGGTTCGGCGCCGTGGTGCCTGATCGTCAAGGACAACATCCACGTCGCGGGCCTGCCCAACACCGCGGGTACCCCGGCGCTCACCGGCTTCGTGCCCGCCGCCGACGCTCCCGTCGTGGCGGCCCTGCGGTCGGCCGGGGCGATCGTGCTGGGCAAGACGAACATGCACGAGCTCTCCCTGGGGGCCACCTCGTGCAACCGCACCTTCGGCGCGGTCGGCAACGCCACCGACCCGACCCTGTTCGCGGGCGGCAGCAGCGGCGGTACGGCCGCCGCGGTGGCGGCGGGCGTGGCGGAGGCCGGGCTCGGCACCGACACCGGCGGGTCCGTTACCATCCCGGCCGCGCTGAACGGCGTGTACGGCCTGCGGCCCAGCGCCGGGCGCTACTCCTCGGCGGGGGTCACCCCGTTGTCCACCACCCGGGACACCCCCGGGCTGATGGCCCGCTCCCTGGCCCGCCTCGCGGCGCTGGACACCCTGGTCACCGGTGAGGCGAGCAAGGCGGACAGCCCCGCCGCTCCCGGGCGCCCGCTGCGGCTCGGGCTGCCGCGGCAGGTGTTCACCGAGGACCTGGAGGACGCCGTCCGCACGGCCTGGGAGCAGGCCGTCGACCGGCTCACCGCCGCGGGCGCCCAGTGGGTCGCGGTGGACACGGCGCAGCTGGCCGACTACGACGCCCGGGCCGGATTCCCGCTGGTCTTCGGCGAGTTCGGCACCGCAATGGCCCGCTACCTCGACGAGCACCGCGCCGGTCCCACCCTCGCCGAGGTCGTCGCCGCGGTCGGCGACCCGGACATCGCGGCGCTGCTCGGGGCGACCGCGCTGCCCAGCTCCCCGGGGTACCCGGGGGAGGCTGGCCTGCGCACGGCGCACGCCAACCGCCGCACCCTCCAGGAGGCCTACACCGAGCTGTTCAGCGCGAACGGCCTGGACGCGCTGCTGAGCCCGACCGTCCCGGTGTGCGCCCGGCCGCTGCACCGCCACGAGGACAGCCTCCCGCTCAACGGCCGGGCCGCGCCCACCTTCCACACCCTGATCCGCAACACCTCCCCGGCGTCCACCGCCGGTCTGCCCTCGGTGACGCTCCCGCTCCCGGTCGACGGCTCCGCCCCGGTGGGGGTGCAGCTGGTCGGGCCGCGGCTGGCGGACCGGGAGCTGCTGTCGGTCGCGGCCCGGGTCGACGCCGTCCTCCGGTGCCGCTGAGCAGGGCGCTCCGGGCCGGTCCGGGTCGCTCGGCCGGTTCCGTACGCCGGGCCCGAGCCTCCGACACCACCTCAGGGAGCTTGTACCGAACCGTCCTGATTCCTCATACTTCCGGACAGCGCCTGTCAGGAGCAGATCATCCCGTGGTGGATCCGGAGCGCACCGGCCGGAGTCCGCCCACCGCCTGACCGCGCCTCACGGCCCTGGGCCCCCAGGGGCCCCGTACTCCCAGGAGGAGCTCGGTGAGGACCATGCGCAGGACCCCCCGCACCCACCGCACCCGCAGTACCCACCGCACCGCCCGCACCGGCACGCTGCTCGCCGTCGCCCTCGGCCTGCTGACCGCCACCGCGGTCGCCGCACCGGGCGCCGCCGCCACGCCCGCCGGCACCCCGGGACCGGAGCGGCTCGCCGCGGTCAGCGACGCCGTCCAGAACGCCGAGGTCGACGGGACGGCCTGGTACACCGACGAGGCCAACGGCCGGGTCGTGGTGACCGCCGACAGCACCGTCTCCGCGGCCGGGCTCGACAAGATCGTGCGCGCCGTCGGCGCCGACGCGCCCGCCCTGACCGTCCAGCACGTCCCCGGGCGGTTCACCCCGCTGCTCGCCGCCGGCGACGCGATCTACGGCGGCCACTACCGCTGCTCGCTCGGCTTCAACGTGGTCGGCAGGGGCACCCACTACTTCCTCACCGCCGGGCACTGCGGGAACGTCGCCGCCAGCTGGTACACGGACGCCGCCCACCGCACCCTGATCGGCCCGACCGTCTCCTCCACCTTCCCCGGCCACGACTACGCGCTGGTCCGGTACGAGAACGGAACGCTCGACCACCCCGGCGGGTTCACCTCCGCCCCCAACGCGTACGTCGGCGAACCGGTCACCCGCACCGGTTCGACCTCCGGCACCCACACCGGCACCGTCACCGGGCTCAACGCCACCGTGCGCTACTCCGGCGGCGGCACCGTCCGCGGCCTGATCCAGACCGACGTCTGCGCCGAGGAGGGCGACTCCGGCGGCCCGCTGTACGAGGACACCAAGGCGCTCGGCCTCACCTCGGGCGGCAGCGGGAACTGCACCACCGGTGGGACGACGTTCTTCCAGCCCGTCCGGGCGGCCCTCATCAAGTACGGCGTCAACGTCTACTGAGACCCCTTCGCAGTACTCGCCCGAAGGGCCGTCCGCCCGCCGCGCCACCAGAGCGCGACGGGCGGACGGCCCGGCCGGTAAGGCCTCAGCCCGCGTACACGTCCTCGACGTAACGCCCCGCCTCGACCAGGCCCTGCAGCCAGTCCTGGGCCTGCTGCTCGTCCGCCCCCGGCGTGCGCTCCCGGTAGAGCGCCCGGAAGGCCTCCCGCACGCCCGGCGCCATCCGGGCCCCGTCGCCGCACACGTACACCTCGGCCCCGGCGGCGAGCAGCTCCCAGACCTCCGCCGCCTCGGCCGCGATCCGGTCCTGGACGAAGCGCCGCCCGTCCTGCGGCCGCGCGCTGAACGCGGGCCGCATCGAGACGGCGCCGGCCCGCTCGGCCTCCTCCAGCTCGGTGCGGTGCAGGTAGTCGGCGTCCGGGGCGTCGCAGCCGAAGTAGAGCAGCGCCGGGGCGAGTTCGGCCCCCGTCCCGAGCAGCGCGCGGCGGTCGGCGACGGCGCCGCGGAAGGGCGCCAGGCCGGTGCCGGCCGCGATCATGACCACGGGGGTGCGGTGGCCGATCCGGAACGCCTCCCGGCAGGGCTGGACCCGGGCGAGCACGGTGTCGCCGACGGCCACCCGGTCGAGGTAGCCGGAGCCGGTGCCCCGGAAGGTGCCGCGGCCCGAGCGGGCGGGCGCGCTGAGCACGGAGACCATCAGGTCGACCTCGCCCTCGCCGTCCGACGGCGCGGAGGAGATCGAGTAGTGCCGCGGCCGGATCGGCGGCAGCAGTTCCAGCAGCACCGGCCAGCTCAGCGCCTCCCGCAGGGCCGGGTGGTCCTCGACCAGGTCGAGCAGCGTGCGCGGGTCGTCCGCGGGCAGCGCCCGCAGGGCGGCCTGCTCGGGCGGGCACGGGTTGAGCCCGGCCAGCGCGGCGCGCTGCTCGGCGGTGGGGCGGTCCTGCAGTTCGACGTGGTGGGTGAGCAGTTCCCGCACGGTGACCGGGCGGTCGACGGCGGGGCCGGTGCGCCGGTGGGCGACGATGCTCAGCACCGTGTCGAGCTCGGCGCCGAACAGCTTGGCGGCGCGCTCGACCAGGGCCGGGTCGTTGGCCGGGAGCACGGTCAGGTGGTCGGCGGTCCGGTAGTCGGTGCCCTCCGGCAGGGCCAGCCGGACCAGGCGCTTCACCCGGTGGTAGCCGGGGTCGGTGAGGCTGCCGACGGCGGTGACGGTCAGCTCGCTCATGCCGTGCCGGGCGGCGAGCGCGTGCAGCGGGCCGCCGACCAGCTCGGTCACGGTGTACCCGGCCTCCTCCCGGGGCACGGCCGCGGCCGCGGCGTCGCCGTGGCGGGCCAGCAGCAGCTCGGCCAGCGCCTCGGTGAACTCCCGTACCGTCCCGGCCAGGTCGCCGGAGGCGTCGGCCTCGGCGCGGGCGAGCAGCCGGGTGCCGCCGAGGGCGGTGAGGCGCTCGTCGATCAGGGTGGGGATGCGCTGGTAGGTGGCGGCGTAGGTGCGGTCGCCGATGCCCAGCACCGCGTACTCGACGCCGTCCGCCGCGCCGGCCGGGGCCTCGCGCAGCCGGCGGACGAACTCGGCGGCGTCGTCGGTCGGTTGGCCGTTGTACGAGGCCGCCGTGATCACCACCAGCCGGTCGGCGGGCAGCCCGTCGGCGTACGCGTCGAGCGGGGCGATCGCGGTGTCGCAGCCGAGTTCGGCGGCGGCGTCGGCGAGTTGGCGGCTGAACTCGCGGCAGGCGCCGTAGTTGGAACCGTGCAGGAGCAGCACCCCGGTGCCCTGGCGGACCCGTCCGGCGCGCTCGGCCGGGGCCGCCGGCCCGACCCGCTGGACCTGCGGGAGCGGCTGGGCCGAGCGGGCCGGCGGCGCGGGGGTGCGCGGTGCGAGGGCGAGGGTGAACCCGTCGGGCTTGATGGTGAGCGTCTGCTTGAGGGTCAGCCGGTAGCCGGCGTGGTCGATCAGCCGGTAGCGGTGGACCAGCATGCCCAGCAGCATGGTCGCCTCGTGCAGGGCGAACTGCCGCCCGATGCAGGCGCGTTCGCCGGTGCCGAAGGGCTTGAAGGCGTGCGGCGAGCGGGCCGCCTCGTGCTCAGGGTCGAAGCGGGAGGGGTCGAACAGCTCCGGGTTGTCGCCCCAGGCCGGGTCGCGGTGCAGCATCGGGGTGAGCACGAAGATCGGCATCCCCGGGCGGACCGGGATCCGCCCGCCGAGCAGGGTCTCCTCGCGCGCCTCGCGGCTGAACTGTGGCGCCGTGGGCCACAGTCGGAGCGCCTCGTTGAGCACCTGCCGGGTGTACCGCAGCCGGCCGACGTCCTCGTACGAGGGCTCCGGGTCGGCCTGGTCGCCCCAGAGCCCGTCCACCTCCTGCTGGACCAGCCGGAGTTCGGACGGGTGCTGGGCCAGGTAGTGCAGCGCGAAGGACAGCGCGCCCGAGGTGGTCTCGTGGCCGGCGATCAGGAAGGTGATCACCTGGTTGCGGATGTTCTCCATGTCCAGCTTGGTGCCGTCGCCGGGGTGGACCGCACCGAGCATCAGGCCGAGCAGGTCCTCGGCCGGGCCCGCCTCCGGTCCGGCCTCGGCTCCGCTCCCGGCCCGGGCGGCGATCACGTCGTCCACCACGCCGGCCAGGTAGTCGGCGTCCCGCCGGAACGCGGCGTCGCGCTCGCTGTGGTCGAGCTCCGGGTCCCGGGTGAGCTTGGTCATCGCCCACTCCAGGCAGCGCACCATCGCCTCCACGAACGGGTGGGGCTCGTCCCGCTCGAAGGAGCCGAAGTCGAAACCGAAGCCGGCCAGTCCGATGGTGTCCAGAGTCATCCGGGTCATGTCGCCGGGCACGTCCACGGTCAGTCCGGCGGCCGCGCGGCGGTCCCAGGACCCGATCACCCGGCGGGCCACCTCGAGCATCACCGGGTGGTAGGTGCGCATCGAGCCGAGCGCAAAGGCGGGCATCAGGATGTCGTGCGCCCTGGCCCAGTTCGGCTCGTCGTTGTAGGCGGTGAACAGGCCGTCCCCGGTGAACTCCCGGACGTTCTCCAGCGCGGGGCCGACGGCCTTGGTGAAGCGCTCCTCGTCGGCCAGCTCCTCCACCAGCTCCAGGCTGCTGACCATCAGGACCTCGCGGCCGTGCAGGCGCTGGAGGAACGCCGAGCCGTGCGTTCTGGCCAACTCCATGGTCCGCAGCACGGGGACGGTGGCCGGCGGCAGGTCGGAGATGTCGACCACCGGGACGCCCGGGGCCAGGAACGCGGCTCCCGGGGCCGGGAATGCGGCTTCCGGAGCCAGGGGTGCGGCCTCGGTCGTGGTTTCGGTCATCGGTGGGTCCCTCCCACAGCAGAAAAAAGCTTCTCGGTATCTCCACTCTCCGCCCCCGCCGGGGGCGCCACGCCACCATCACTACATGATTGTGTAGTGCCAGCGGCATCCAGGGACTTGCCCACGACCCGTCAGGTCTGGTGCGGGCGACCGCCGCGGGAGGAGGACGAGTGATGCGACCGACCGACGGCTGCGGTCCGGTGCCGGGCACCCGCCTGGACGCCGCGGTGACCTGGCGGAACCGGGCCCTGCGCCTGCTGGACCACAACCCGCTGCCCATCGCGGTGTGCGAGTGGGGCGGCCGGATCATGATCGTCAACCGTGCGATGGCCGCCGAGTTCGGCGGATTGCCGGGGCAGTTGCGCAACCGCCGGATCCTGGAGTACTTCACGCTGCGGGACAACACCTCGCTGCAGGCGCTCGCCGAGGCGATCCGGCTGCACCGGCGCTCCCAGTACTCGGTCGGGGTCTCCTGGACGCCCGCCGGCGGCACCGAGCGGCACGGCGAGATGACCGTCGACCTGGTCAGCGACACCCCGGAGCAGACCCCGAACATGCTGCTCTCGCTGCGCGCCCTGGTCGAACCGCCCGCCCGCCCGGCGCCCCCCGTACCGGCCCCGCGCCCGGAGGCCAGTCCGATCGAGGCCCGCATCCTCGCCGCGGCCGCCCGGGGCGCCACCACCGCCCGGATCGCCAAGGAGGTCGGCCTGACCCCGGACGGCGTCAACTACCACCTCAGCCGGCTCTCCCGCCGCTGGCAGGTGCCCAACCGCACCGCGCTGGTCGCCCGCGCCTA
This sequence comes from Kitasatospora sp. NPDC058162, assembly GCF_042884005.1. NCBI lineage: Bacteria > Bacillati > Actinomycetota > Actinomycetes > Kitasatosporales > Streptomycetaceae > Kitasatospora > Kitasatospora sp. NPDC058162. The sequence goes on along the minus strand of NZ_JBHVUS010000027.1, from coordinate 57,667 downwards.
CGCCCTCGGCGTGCTCGACCCGGACACCTGGCCCCCGGAGCCGGCCCACCCGCACTGACGGCCCACCCGCGTCGAGCAGCCCGGGGCCCGCGAACGGACGCACCTGACTCGCCGTCACCCCCGGCCCGTGCTGTTGTGAGGCACATGCCCACTTCATCGCTGGCCCGCCTGGCCGTCCCGTTCGCCACCGCCGCCGTCCTCGCCCTCGCCGGCGCGGCACCCGCCACCGCCGCCGTGCTCCCCGCCGACGTCACCGCCGAACAGTGCCAGGAGGCCGGCGGCACCGTGCAGGGCGGCGGCTACTGCGTGGGCGCCGTCGGCGAGGACCAGTGGGGGGCGGACATCGACGGGCAGGGCATCGCCTGACGCCCCCCCGACAGCCCGGCGCCGCCGCGCGGGATGTCACCGCCGGGTCACCGCCGTGTCGGCGGATCGTCGCGGCCCGGTAGCGGACCGGTAAAGGCACCACCCCCCACCCCTCCCCCGCGCTGACCAGCCGCTACGCTCTGGGCCGCGCCGCGCCACGGGGGCCGGCGGCACCACCATGGGGGGACCCACAGTGCGTTACCTGGTCCGCGACCGCATGTTCGCCTTCCACGAGGAGGCCTGGATCGAGACCGAGCACCGGGAGAGGCTCTACCGCGTGAACCGGAAGTTCTTCCGGCTGCGCCGTACCTTCGCCCTGGTGGACACCCGCGGCGAGCACGTCGCGAGCATCGTCCGCAAGGCCTTCACGATCCACCACACCCTGCTGATCAAGCAGGACGGCCAACTGACCGCCAAGATCAGCAAGAAGATGTTCGCGCTCTTCGGCGACCGCTTCAAGGTCCGCCTCGGCGACGGCCGCCGGCTGAAGGTCAGCGGCAACCTGTGGGACCGCGAGTTCGACATCCGGCACGAGGGCACCACCCTGGCGCACATATCCCGGCGCTGGTTCACCGTCCGCGACGCCTACGCCGTCGACGTCCTGGCGCAGCAGGACGCCCTGCTCCTGGTGATCCTCGCGGTCTGCGTGGACCACGTGCTCCAGGACGCCAAGGGCGACCAGCTGACCAACCTCTGACTCAGGGCACCAGGTCAGGAGGCGCCCAGGACCACCCGGTCCTCGGCGAGTTCGGCGAGCAGGGCGTCCAGCTTGGCCCGGTCGACCGAGGGCATCACGAAGACGTGCACGTAGCTGCGCCGGGTGGCCTCGTCGCCCGGGACCATCACCACGTCCTGGGAGGACAGCGACCACTTGGCCACCAGCTCCGGGCTCGGCTTGCGGAACCGCACGGTGACCGCGCCCGGGGTGCGGGCCGGCCACAGCTCGACGCCGAGCTCGCGCTCCATGGCGACCAGGCGCCGCTCCAGGTAGGCCGCGAGCTCCTGGGCCTCGCGGATCCGGCCGACCTGGTCGCGGTAGGAGTACCGGGACAGGTGGTCCCAGAGGATCAGCGGGGAGAAGCCGTTGCGGGAGCCGGCGAAGGTGGTGTCCGGCGCGCCGATGTAGTCGGGCTGGGACGGCGGCGAGATCTGGTACTTCACCTTGGTCATGTAGATGCCGCACGGCCAGGGCGCACCGGCCCACTTGTGGCCGCTCATCGCGATCGAGGAGACCATGTCGACCTCGCCGTGCTCCGCGGTGGGCAGCCGCAGCCCGAAGTCGAACTCGGGCAGCTCCGCCTCCGGCGTCCAGCCGTACGCCTGCGGGTCCTGGGCGGCCATCCGCAGGAACGGCGCGTAGCCGGCGCCGAGCGCGCCGTCCACGTGGATCCAGAAGCCGCGGCGCACGTCGACCAGCGGCCGGCCGGTCTGCGGGCAGCTGCCGTAGACCACCTCGCGCTGCACCAGCCCGTACCGCTCGAAGATCGGCAGCAGCCGCTCGCAGACCTCGCGCACGTTGTCGTGGGCGCCCTTGAAGGTGCTGCCGAGGTTGAGGTTGACGAAGACCGGGTGGCCCTTGGCGGCGAAGAACTCGACCAGCACGGCGAGGGCGTCGACGTCTATCTCGCCGGGCCCGTCCCAGGGCAGGCCGGACGGGCCCGGGCGGGACGGCACCTCGGTGGGCCAGCTGCGCCGGCCGGTCGCCGGGTCGACCAGCGGGCACTCGTCGGCGTACTTCTCCAGGCCGACGGCGTGGAAGGTCTCCACGCCCAGCACGGCGACGGCCTTGGCGAAGGAGTAGTGGGTGTCCTCGGAGTAGAACGCCACCGGGTGGTGGGCGTTCGGGTTCCGCCGGTCGGGGTCGGCCTTGACGTAGCGCACGGCGTCGAGGGGTTCGGTCGGCGGCTGGATCAGCGCCTTGCCGCTGAGGTAGTCCCGGGCGTTCCACAGGGCGTACATGTTGCCCTCGGTGGAGCCCATGGACAGCATGTAGCCCCAGTAGGACTCCGGGTCGGCCGGGTCGTGCGGGCGCTCGGCGTGCCAGAGCTTCGCGTAGTAGTCGAGCACGGCCCGCTCGACGACCTTGGTGTTGGGCTTGTAGCCGCCGCTCTGGAACGGGTCGCCGAGGTTGTTGATGTTGTTCGGCATGAACCGGGCGAGATCCAGCGCGGTGCCCTGCATGTCCTGGGTGGCCTGGTAGCCGACCAGGTGCTTGCGCTTGCGGGTCAGGTACTCGTCCACGGCGTCGAGGGCGCGCAGCCGTTCGGCGTCGTCCAGGCCGCCCTCGGGGAGGGCGAAGTCGCCGCCGTCCAGCTCCGGACCGGGGTCGACGGCGGTCGCGGCGGCGGGGAAGGCGGTCGGGCTCATGGGCGGGGCGCTCCGGGAGTTGCTGGGACGGCACGGGTGCGGGCCGTCACCGCCGCCCGGGGCGTCGGTAAGGACCGTCGGCAAGGATGGAACTTTCGGGCGCCCGAGGGAAGCCCTTCCGCAGAACATTCGGTTCCATCTCGATCAGGTTTGCGATTCTGCGGAAGGGGCTGGGATCCTGGCAGGCATGCCGAACAATCCGCAGGCCCGGCGGGCGCCCGTCGACGACGTCGACCGGGCGATCATCCGCGCCCTGGCCGACAACGCCCGCCTCCCGAACAACGCCCTCGCGGCCGCCGTCGGCATCGCCCCCTCGACCTGCCTGGCCCGGGTCCGCGCCCTCCAGGAGCGCGGCATCATCCGCGGTTTCCGCGCCGAACTGGACCCGGCCGCGATCGGCCTGCCGCTCCAGGCGATGATCTCGGTACGGCTGCGCGCCCACACCCGCGAGCAGAACGAGAGCTTCCGCAGCACCGCCCCCGACCTGCCCGGCGTCCTCGCGGTCTTCCACATGGCCGGCTCGGACGACTACCTGCTGCACGTCGGCGTCGCCGGCCCGGAGGCCCTGCGCGACTTCGTCGTCGACCACCTCACCACCCACCCGGCGGTGGCTCAGACCCGCACCAACCTGATCTTCGAACAGATACCGGGCCGCCGCTACCTCGCCCCGGGGCCCTGACGCCTCACCGACGATCCGTCAGTTCGCTTCGTCCGCAACCGATCGCCACTCCGCCGGCGTGTTCCCGGACGACACCCGACGACCAGTCGCCCCGGAAGGCGGAGCATGCCCATCACGCTGAACCACACCATCGTCCCGGCCGTCGACAACGAGGCGGCGGCGCGCTTCTTCGCCTCCGTCATGGGGCTCCAATACCCCGGCCCCGACCGGCACTTCGCGCCGGTGCGGGTGAACGACTCGCTGACGCTGGACTTCCTGACCGTCGAGGACCCGTCCGGCCACCACCTGGCCTTCGACGTGGACCCGCAGACCTTCGACGGGATCCTCGACCGGCTGCGGGCCGCCGGGGTGCCGTACGGCAACGACCCCCGCGAGCCCGACAACGGGCGGATCGACCACCCGCTGTGCGCCCGCGGGCTGTACTTCGCCGATGCCGCCGGGAACCTCTACGAGGTCATGTCGCCCGCCTAGCAGGGCGGTTCGGCCCGCTCCCGGCCAGGCCCGCCGCGCCGGGGGTCAGGCGGGGCGGATGTGCTCGGCCTGCGGGCCCTTCTGGCCCTGCACGATGTCGAAGCTCACCTTCTGGCCCTCCTGGAGCTCACGGAAGCCCTGGGAGTCGATGTTCGAGTAGTGGGCGAAGACGTCGGGGCCGCCGCCGTCCTGCTCGATGAAACCGAAGCCCTTCTCGGCGTTGAACCACTTCACGGTGCCGGTGGCCATGTGCTTCTCCTTCGTGGGAACTGACCGGGTCCCGCTGGTGCGGGCCCGGAGGTGATCGCCCTGGTCCGGAGAGGCATCGAACAGCAAAAACGCCCACGGCACGTAACCGCGGGCGAGAACTTCGGAACCACGACTGCTTGATCAAAACGTTACACCGCAGGACGCCCCCCGGCCAGGTAGCCGAACCCGACACGAGCGGGACTCCCCTGCCGAACGGATGCGCGGGGCCTCGCACCGGCAGACCCTGGGAGGGAAGCCGACCTCGGAGGAGAGCGATGACCAGTACCGGTGGCACACGGGAACCGAGCGCCATGGCGCACATGTCGATCTCGGGTGCACCCTCCGCGGCGAACGTGGTCGCCGACACGGTGGGGCAGTCGTTCCGGCTGATCGTCGTCCCCGGCCTCGGCACGGCGGGGGACTACGTCTCCCCCGCCGATCAGGTCGTTCGCACCCGCTGGCAGGTGGACACCTCAGCACCGGTCGGGGAAGCCCCCGCCGGACCGGTGGCCCTCGCCGAGGCCGGTGCCGAGCCGGTGAAAGTGGAGCTCAGCGGTCGGGCCGATGCCGTCGTCAAGGTCGAGGCGCTGATCCGCGCCCGTTTCCGCGCCGGACCGCCGACGGGGTTCTCCCAGTCGTTCGAAGTGTGGCCGGGGAATCCGCCGGACGCCACGGACCGGCCATGACCAAGAGGACACGCGCCTGCCGTGGCCGTCAGGAATCGGAGTAGCTGAGGTCCCCGACCGTCCAACTGCTGACGTCCTCGATGGCGATGCGGTACATGCCGCCGGTGTGGGGCAGCCCGAAGTCGCCTTGCAGGATCTTCGCCCGGTGGAGGTGCAGATGGGTGGGCCGTGCGGGCGGGCCGTCGGCCGGCGGGGCGAAGAGGGCGGCGAACGGCTTCAGGTGCTCCGAGGCCTGGAGCACCTCCGCCACCCGCTCCAACCACAGGGTGACCGGCGCGAGCCTGCCGGTGATCACGGCTCCGGGGACCACCACGGTCAGGGACATCTGATTGCTGTGCTCGGACTCGACCATCGCCGCGATGTCGACGAGCAGCCCGTCGGGGTTCGACATGTCCCCCAGACTATGGCAACGCCCCCGCGGCGCCCAAGGCCCGCCGACGACCACTGCCGTTACCGGGACGCCAGCACGTTCCCCGGTGGCCTCACCCCGGTCCGCGTCCGATGTCCCGGCCGAGTTCGAGGGCGAGGACCTGATCCAGGTGGACGTAGGTCTCGAAGCGGGTACCGTCCGGCAGGTCGGTCCGGTCCTGCAGCGCCGCCAGGGCGCGCAGCGCGACCCGGGCGTCCAGATCCTCGTTCAGGCCGTCGAAGCTCGCCCGGACCAGGTCGGCGTCCAGCGGGCCGGACGGTGCGGAGGCGAGGTCGGCCACGAGCGCGCGCCAGCGGGAGAGCCGCGCGGCCGCGTCCGTCAGAGCGGTCGTGGTGAGCCGGACCGGGGCGGTGACGGCGTGGTCGAGGAGGACGAGGCGCAGCGCGAGGGGATCGGCCTCGGGCGCCGGGGCCAGCGGGTCCGGACCGATGGTCGAGGCTTCCCTGGTCACCGGGCCGGTGACCACGGAAGCCGTGGGTCGTGGGCCGGGGTGGCGCCGCGGGCGGCCGGCGATGATCAGGTCGACCCTCGGTGGGTCGACCGTCGTCCGGTCGGCGCCGTCCGGCTCCCGGCGTGCGCTGACCTGGGCGGGTGGGTGGATGCCGAGCCGGTCGGCGGCCTTCAGCAGACCCCGTACCTGCTCGTCGGCGCTGTCCGGGACGGCGAGTTCGGTGAACACCTGCAGACCCTGGCCTTCGCAGGTGCGGGCCAGGACGTCACCGGCCAGCAGGGCGCGCAGGTCCCCCAGGCCGGGCGGGTTCCCCTCGTCGCCGGTCTCGACGGTCACGCGCAGGAGTCCGGCTCGATGCGGGCGGACCTCGACGCGCTTTCCCGTGTGGGCGTCGGTGATGCGCAACAGCGGTTCCCTTCCGGCTCGGGCAGGCGGATCAGCGGGCCGACACCTGGGCGGCGCCGGAACCGGCCGCCACGGCGGTCGGTGTCCTCGGGGCACCTGCTCCGAGGACACCGACCGGCCGCGCCGCCGGGCCTGGGCGCCGCTCTCAGTGCAGGACGTCGAGGACGTTGTCCGCGTTGTTGACGAAGTAGACCGCGTCGTGGTCGAGGTCCAGCGCGAGGCCGAAGAGCGCGCCCGCGCCGGGCGGGGTGCCTTCGTTGTTGATCGTCTTGACCGCCACCTGGCGCCCGGCCCGGTCGGTCTCGACGATGTTGCCGTCCCCACCGTTGACGGTGAGGATGTCGCCCCTGGGCGTGACGGCCATGCCCAGCGGGGCGTTGAGGTTGCCGCCCGACGTGAGGACCCGGCCGATGCCGGCGCTGTCCTTGCGGGTGAAGGCGTCCGGGATCGCGGTGATCCGGCTCAGCACGGTGTCCGCGACGTAGAGGGTGCCGTCGTGGAGGCCGACCCCGGTCGGGCCGACCACCAGGGCCATCGGGTCGGTGCGCTCCGGGAAGCCGGAGCCGATCACCGTGGTGGCCACCCGGGCCGGCGGCTCGTCACCCTCGGTCCGCAGGGTGATCCGCAGGACGGTGCCCTGGTCGACCTCCTGGCCGTTGCCGTCGACCGTCCCGTTGAGCACGTTGGTGACGAACAGCTCGCTCTTCCGGCCGGTGCTGACGGCGGTCATGTCCCACGGGCCGTTGATGCCGTCCCCGGCGATGGTCTCGCGGACGGTGCCGTGCTTGTCGAGCACCAGCAGGCAGCCGGCCTGGGCGGTGGCGGAGGTGCCGTCCGAGGTGGGGAGGCTGCCGACCACCACCCAGCCGCCGGGCAGCACGGTCAGCGCCGTGGTGAGGCCGACCCCGCCGGGGCACGGTCCCGGCAGGTTCTTCGGGTCGATCGTGGCGAACGTGGTCAGGGTGCCGTTCGGTGCGATCTGGACCAGCGTGGTGCCGGTGCCCTGCAAGCCGGCCGGCGGGTTCGCCGAGTTGTTGAAGTTGCTCACCAGGACGTTGCCCCGGTGCAGGTCGCCGACGGTCTCCCGGATCGTGAACGTGCCGTACGGGTTCACGTCGCCGTTGCCGGGGACGGTGGACCCGACGAGGGACACGGTGTTCAGCCGGTCGAGGAACGGCCGCCGCTCGGCGGCCCCGGCCGGGACCGCCGCGGCGGTCAGGCCGACGGTCAGCGCGGCGCACATCAGCGCGATGGAACGAAGTCTCATGGGTACTGCCTCCTGGGGCGCGGGCCGGGCCCGCCGAAGTACTGGGCTCACCCCCCAGGAGGTCACGTTAGGCACCCGGATCAGCACTCTGCGCGACGGCCTCGGCCGAATGCCTCAGGCCTCCGGGGCCCCGATGCCGCCGACCAGGGCACGGACCGTCGCCGCGGCGAACTCGTCCGGGTCGGCGGGGCGCAGCGCCTCGGCCGGGGCCTCCCCGGCGTAGAAGACCTCCAGGAAGGCCCGGTGGAAGCAGGCGCCGATCAGCAGCATCGCGGCGGCGTCCGGGTCGACGTCGGCGGCGATCCGGCCGAGCCGCTGTTCGGCGCGCAGGTAGTCGGCCAGGTGGCAGCTGACGTGGTGCGGGCCGGCGTCGTCGAGCTTGCGGCGGTGGGCGGCGAGCAGCTCGGGGCTGGCGAGCAGGCCGCCGGCCATCGGGAACGACTGCCGGTAGAACGGCACGGCGATCACCACCACCGCCTCCAGGTGCTCGCGCACCGAGCCCTGCCCGGCCCGGTCGGGGAGTTCGGCCACGGCGGCGGCCAGTCGGGGGGCGCGTTCGCGCAGCACCCGGACGAAGATGTCCTCCTTGTCCCGGAAGTGCTTGTACAGCGCGGCCTCCGAGCAGCCGGCCTCCCGGGCGATCTCCTTCGTGGTGGCGCGGACCAGCCCGACCGTGCCGATCAGCCGGGCGGCGGCATCCAGCACCTTTGCCCTGGTCAGGGCTGCTCCGGTCAGCGGCCGGTCGTCCTCGCGGGTCCCCTCGTTCGTCATGGGCACCAGCCTACCTTGACAGGTGGGTGAGCACTCACCCACCCTGGAGGGGAAGAAGGAAGTGAGCACTCACCCACCCCCTAGGGAGGGGCCATGAAACTCGCCGTTCTGGGCGCCACCGGCGGCATCGGCCGCCAGCTGGTCACCCTCGCACTCGCCGACGGGCACCAGGTCACAGCAGCCGTGCGCGACCCGGCCCGACTGCCCGTCCACCACGACCGGCTGACCGTGGTCAAGGCCGACGCCCTCGACCCAGCCTCGCTGGAGCCGGTGATCGCGGGCGCCGACGCCGTCCTCTCGGGCATCGGCCAGGCCGGCCGGACCGACCCGCTCAAGCCCGCCTCCACCTCCGCCCGCGCGGCCGTCGCCGCGATGGCGGCCACCGGGGTGCGCCGCATCCTCGTGGTCAGCGCCGCGCCGCTCAACCGCTCCGGGGCCGGGCAGCCGCTGCTCGCCGCGAAGGCCTTCGGCCCGCTGCTCTGGGCGGTGCTCCGGGACGTGTACACCGACCTGGAGGAAATGGAGCGCGTGCTGCGCGAGAGCGGCCTGGACTGGACGGCCGTACGCCCGCCGCGGCTCACCGACCGGCCGGGCCGGGGCCGCTACCGGCACGCCGTCGAGTCCGGCCCGGCCGGGTCCACCGTGCCGCGCGCCGACGTCGCCCGGGCCATGCTGGACCTGGTCGCCGACCCGGCGAGCTACCGGCACGCGGTCGGCGTCAGCTCCTGAGCCGGGCGGCCGTCACCGGCGCGGGCATGTTTACGATTCCTCCACGGATGTGTCCGGGAAGTGGAGCCGATGCGTCCTGACCCCTTGTCAGGCGGAACGTTCCTCCCTACCTTCGTGGTTCGGGATCCCCGGCCCGACGGGCCAGCTCGACGGGCTGCGGACCCGCACCATCACCGGAGGCACCACAAGATCTGGAGGTTTCCCATGCCCGGAACCATGATCGAGGAGATCCGCGACGCGGGTCCGCTGCTGGTCGATGACGAGACCATCGCGTTCGAGGACGACGACCGCGCCGACCGCGAGGCCACGGCGTGTCTCGCCGACCCGTGGGTGACCGCCACCACCCGCTTCGCCTGCGACTTCAACTCCTGACGGTGACCGGTTCCACCGCCGGCCGCCGCGGCTGGTCCGACGAGACCTGGTCGTACCTGAACGACCCGCGGATGCCGGCGGTGGAACACGGTTGGAAGCTGCACGTCTCGGCCCGCCCCGGCGAGCTGGACGCCGTGCTGGCCCTCACCCTGCCGGTCCTGGCCCGGTACGTCTGCCACGCCAAGTGGGCGAGCGGTCCGGAGGTGCTCCGGGAGCTCAACTCCGGGGTGCGCAGCGCGGGTTCGGTCGGGAAGGCGATCACGGTGTACCCGGCCCCGGGCACCATCGTCGCACTGGCCGGGGAGCTGGTCGCGGTCCTGCGCGGGCGGGAGGGGCCGCAGGTCGTGAGCGACCGGCGGGTCGATCCCGACGCACCCGTCCACTACCGCTACGGGCCCTTCACCGGCGACTACCGGACCGGACGCGGCGGGCGGCTGGAGTCGGTCATGCTCGGCCCGGACGGCCGGGCCTTCGACGGGCTGGCGACCGGCTCCTACCGCTGCCCGCTCTGGGCGGAGGACCCGTTCGAACAGCGGACCAGCCCGACGCCCCGGCCCCCGGCGGACTCCCCCGGGCTCGGCGGCGGCCGCTACCGGGTCACCCGCGGCATCGCCCGCAGGCCGCAGGGCAACGTCTACCGCGCGGCGGACCTCAGCACCGGACGGGCCGTGGTGATCAAGCAGGCCCGCGCCTTCGTGGCCGAGGACGAGTCCGGGGCGGACGCCCGGGACCGGCTGCGCCACGAGCGGGCAGTACTCACCGCGCTCGACGGACTCCCCGACGTGCCCCGGGCGCTCGACTCCTTCCGGCACCGCTCGGACGAGTACCTGGTGATGACCGACTGCGGCGACCGGGACCTGCGCCGGGCCGTCCAGGAGCACGGCCCGTACGACACCGCACACCTCGCCGAACTGGCCGAACGACTGCTGCGCCTCCTCGACGGCATCCACCGCCGGGGCGTGGTCGTCCGCGATCTGAAACCCGACAACATCACCCTGGACGCCGAAGACCGCTGCCGGCTGGTCGACTTCGGGGTCAGCACCCTGAACGGCACCGGCCCGGACGGCTCGACGCCCGGCTACAGCGAGCCGGTGCGCCGCCCGGCCGGCCGAGCGGCGGAGCCCGCCGACGACTACCACGCGCTGGGCGCGACCCTCGGCTTCGCCGCCACCGGGCTGGACCCGGTGATCGTCGACGGCGACGCCACCGTCAACCGCGACCGCACCCTGGCCGGCCTGGCATGGGCGCTGCCCGGCGAGGAGCACCGACAACTGCTCGGACTGATCGGCGAGTTGACGAGCCTCGATCCCGCCGTCCGGACCGCCGGGGCCGCCCGGCTCCGCACCGGGACGGCGGTCGAGCCACCGCGCACGCCCGCACCACGGCCCCGGATCGACACCGAGCTGCTCCGGGAGATCATCGAGCACACCACCGCGTACTGCGTCGCCGAGGCGCACCGGATCGCCGACCCGGTGCTCGCCGCCCGGGCCGCCGTCCCGACGCCGATCGACGTCTACGGCGGAAGCGCGGGCCTCGGCCTGGAACTGCTCCGCCACCTCCACCGGCCCGGGGTGCCGGAGGCCGTCCAGGCGCTGGCGGGGTGGACGGCGGGCCAGTCCCGGCGGCTCTCCCCGGGGTTCTACTCGGGCCGGACCGGGGTCGAACTCTTCCTCGCCGAGGCCGGGTTGCCCGGCGGTAGGGGCGGGGCCGAGGACCTTCCCGCGCATGGCCCGGACGGCGGACCGCCGGAGGCCGACCTGATCGAGGGCGTCGCCGGGATCGGGATCGGCCGCCTGCTGCTCGCCCGACACGCGCACCACCCCGCCGAACGGGACCGGCACCTGGCCGTGGCCGCCGAGTGCGCCCGGATGTTGGCCTCCGGGCGGGCCCGGCTGTCGCCCGCCGGCGCCGACACGGTCGGCAGCGCCGCACTGCGCGAGGGCCTGGCGCACGGCACAGCGGGCGTCGCCTACTTCCTGCTGGAGTACGGGAGTTCCAGCGGCGATCCGGCCGCCCTGCGCCGGGCCGAGCAGGCCTGCGCCCGACTCGCCGCCGTCACCCCGGACTTGATCGCCCGGGCCACCGCACCGGGGGCGACCCGCCGCTACGGCTCCTGGTGCCGGGGCCTGGCCGGGGTCGGGGCGGTACTGGTCCGGGCCTCCGACCGGCTGGACCGGCCCGATTACCTTGACCTCGCCCGGCAGGCCGCGCGCACCTGCGCCGTGCTCGCGCCCCGGATGCCGCTGGTCACCCAGTGCTGCGGGCTCGCGGGCGTCGGCGAGCTGCTGGTGGACGTCGGCCTCGCCTCCGGCGCCGAGGAGTTCTGGGACGCCGCCGGCACCGTCGCGGAGATCATCCTGAGCCGCAGCGGAGGCCCGCCGTCCCGACCGGTGTTCCCGGACACCGGGCTCACCCGGCCGAGCGCCACCTGGGCCGGCGGCTCCGCCGGGGTGCTCGGCTTCCTCCGGCGGCTGCACGACCGGGGCGGCCCGCGCCTCGGCCTCCTCGGTACGCCCTAGGGTTCCCGGCTCAACAGCCGCCGCCAGCGCGGCAGTTCGGTGCCGCAACAGGCCAGCGTGAGAACCGTGACGAGCACCGCCGCCCAGCGCGGGAAGAGCAGCCAGGCGGCCGCGACGGCACCCGCGAGCTCCGCGAGCACCATGAGCACGGTCACCCACCCGGGCACCGCGACGACCGTCCCCGGCTTGTCGCCCGGGGTCTGCAGTACGGCGGGCACGCCGATCAGCAGCACGTCCACGCCGATCGCCAGGAGGACCGAGTGCGGCCAGAGCGCGATCGGCAGCCCGATCCACCCGACCAACTCCAGCCCGGCTCTCAGCCCGGTGGCGTACCAGGGCTCGGTGTGCTGTCGGCTCATCGCTCTCCCCCGTCGTCGGACCGCGGGGGAGGCTAGCGCACGACCGCTCGGCCGTCACCGGCAACGGCGTTCCCCATTTCGGCTCGGCGCCTACGGGACAACCTCGCCCTCGACCGCCGGCCCGGCCGCGGCCCAGTAGCCGACGTCCGCCGACGGGCGCGAGCGCAGGTCGTCGCGGACCTGCCCGGCCAGTCGTCGGGTGTCGCGCCGGTTGACCGTCGCGCCGATGCCCGCGCCCAGCAGCAGCGGGGTCACGGACGGTAACCGGTGCATCCAGCTGCGGGTGAGCCGGCGGCGGACCTGCTGGCGGACCTCCGCGCCCAGGGCGAGCGCCGCGAAGCCGGCCGGGCGGGTCAGCAGCATCGCGTCGATCCCCCGGCGGTTCGCCCAGGCGCCCAGGTAGGCTCCGGCCCGCTGGGCGGCGCTGCCCTGCGCCGGGACGCCGTAGACCTCGTGCAGTTCGGCGATCAGCTTGACCTCCACGGCCGCCACCGCGAGCGTCTCGGCCGCGATCTCCAGCGGCATCGCGGGCGGCACCGGCAGCATGGCCGCGGCCCCGACCCCCGCGCCGAGCGCGGCGGAGGCCCGGGTGGCCCCGGCGACCAGCAGATCGGCCAGCCGCTCGGGGTCAGCCGCCTCCGGGTGCTGGGCCCGCAGGGTGGCGAGGTCACGGACCGGGATCCGCGGCGCCGCCCGGACCAGCTGCTCGGTGAGGGCCTTGCCCCCGACCGCCGCTCCCCTGGCCGCCGCCCGCCCGCCGCTGCCCAGCAACCGCGCCCCGCTCGCCACCAGCGCCCGGCCCCGGCCGCGCTCCGCGTGGTACTCCGCGACCTGCCACGCCCCGGTCGGCCGTTCGGCCCCCTCGACCAGCTCGGCCAGCCCCTCGGCCAGACCCGCCACCGGGACCTCACCGGCTCCGCCGACGGCCTCGGGCCGCGCCGGGCCGGCCTCCGAAGTCCCCTGACCTGAACGCCCCAGTCGCTTGAAGCGACCCGGCCTACGGAAGATCGCCATGCCCTTGGCGTACCCCGTCCGCCCACCCGGCACGCCCCACCCCCGGGATCAGCCCCGTGATCCTGGAGGTTGGGATGATCAGCTGGGCCACGCGACCCCGCGGCTACACCCCTGCCCGGGTCAGCAACCGCTCCATGTGCTCGACAGGAAGGTACGGCGAGGCCCCGGCAGCCTCCGCGACGCGCGCCGAGGAATCGGCGAGGAGCCGGAGCAGGACGGGGAGCGGAAGGTTCCGGTGGCCGGCGACCGCGAGGCGGACGCGGTGTTCAGGGTCGCAGGCCAGCCTCTCGGCGAGTTCCGCGGGCAGATCCGGCTCGCGGGGCGCGAAGGAGCGGAGCCGGGGCACACGGTCTGCCTCTCCGGTGCCACCAGTGGCTTCCACTGCGAGCTGGAGGTCACCCGGGTCGGCCGCCGGGGGCGTGCGCGCCGGTGATCTTGACGGCGGTATGGTCGGGGCCGCGACGCACAGCGGCGCGAAGCACAGCGAGATGCACGGGGGAGAATCCGTTGAAGATCTTTTCGTCGGACAGGCGGCAGCCCCACCGGGGGCCCGCTCAGCGACCGGTGCCCCGGCGCGAGTACCTGCCCGGCGAGCAGGAGGCCCTGCTCATCGGCATCCTGCTCGGCACGCCCGCCGGTGTCCGGCTGGACGAACGGTACGACGCGGCCTCGGACTTGGAGGACTTCCCCTCCGACGCGGTGGTCGCGGCCCTGTCCGGGATCGCCGGTGATCCGGCCCAACCGGACGAGACCCTGGTGGACCTGTGCGCCGAGTCGCTCGCGGGGATCTGGATCCACCGCGGCGCCGTCGACCACGACCAGCTCGCCCGGCTGACCCCGCGCGGCCGGCGCGAGGCGGAGCGCACGGTGGCCCACCGCGCACCGGAACTGCTCGCCCGCTGAGTCCCGCGCCCGGTACGCCCGAGGGCCGTGGGGGCCCGCGCCCCCCCCCCCCCCCCGGCCCCCCCCCCCCACCCCCCCGCGGCCCGGTGGGGGGGTGAGGGGGGCGAGGAGAGGCCGGCGCGCCCCCCGCGCGCGGGCGGGGCCCCCGGCCCCCCCCCCCGGGGCCGCCCCACGGCCCCGATCCACCGGTGGCGCAGGTTAGTTGGGGGCGGCGGTCATGGAGGTGACGGCCTCCGCCACGGTGGCCCGGTAGATGCTCATCTTGGGCTCCAGTACCTTGGCGCCGGCGCCGAGCGGGAAGTTCTGGGTGTTCGCCAGGGGCATGTTGGTGCCCTCGTCGTCGGCCAGCACGTTGATCTCGTCCACGCCGGGGGCGGTGCCGGTGGTGGCACCGCTCGGGTCGAGGTCGATCACCGCGTAGGCCTTCTGGCCCGCCGCGACGGTGAACCGCGTGGTCCCGCTGGCGAGGATCGGCTTGATGTTCTTGCTCTGGTCGCGCGCGGTGGCGTTGCCGAGGTCGACGCCCGGGGAGGAGCTCAGGGTGCAGGAGTTCCCGCCGGTGTTGTGCACCTCGATCACGCGCTGGCTGGGCGCCCCGGAGCGGGCCGACACGTGGATCGAGAGGTTCTGGATGTCACACGGGTGGCCGGGGCCGGAGTTGGTGCCGCCGCCGGACGGCGCGTGCGTGGTGGGACGCGAGCCCGTACCCGTGGTCGGCGCACCCGCCGTGGCCTTGCCGCCCGCCGTCGGCTTCGCGGCCGCCGTGGTGGGCGCGGCGGCCGTCGGCCCGGCGGCCGTGTCGGTGTTGTCGGGCCCGCAGGCGGTCAACGCCAGCCCCGCGCCGACGAGGACGGTGGCGACGAGCAGCGGACGACGGTGGCGGACGGACATGGTGGCTCCCCGAGGACGGTGTGTGCTGACTGCTTGGAACACTTCACAAGACGTCGGCCCACCGCATTCGGTGGCACACCCCGCGTCACAATCACCAGGACATGACAGGGACGGGACTGTGACACTGGTTCGGGGGCAGCGCAGTTGACAACAGCACCCCATGATGATCAGTCAGCACTGCCGCTGCCCCGACAGCTGCCGGAAGTCCGGGTGGCCGTGCAGGAGTTCGGCGTAGGTACCGGTGGCGGAGGCGGTGCCGTCGGAGAGCATCACCACGCTGTCGGCCGCCTCGATGGTGGACATCCGGTGGGCGATGACCAGCAGGGCGCACTCCTCCCGGAGCTTGTGCATATTGACCGTGAGGGCGGCTTCATTGGCCGGGTCCAGGTGGGCCGTGGGCTCATCCATCAGCAGCAGTCGGGGGCGGGCGAGTACGGCGCGGGCGATGGCGATCCGCTGCCGTTCACCGCTGGAGAGGCGTACGCCGCGTTCCCCGACCTCGCTGTCGAGCCCGTCCGGCAGGCGGTCCACCTTCTCGGTGAGGTTGACGAGGTCGAGCATCTGCCACAGCCGCTCGTCGGTGGCGTCCGGTGCGGCGTAGCGGAGGTTGTCGCGCAGGGTTCCGTGCAGGATCGGGCAGTCCTGCTCGACCCAGCCGATGTGGGAGCGCCACTGGGCGAGGCCGAGGTCGGCGGCGGGCTGCCCGTCGATCCGCAGGCTGCCGCTCCACGGCTCGTAGAAGCGGTTGATCAGGGCGAAGGTGGTCGACTTGCCGGCCCCGGACGGGCCGACCAGGGCCACCAGCGCGTTCGGCGGCACGGTGAGGTCGAGCCCCCGGAGGACGGGGGCGTCCCGGCTGTAGCCGAACCGCAGGTCGCGCAGCTCCAGCGCGGGGGCCGGCGCCGTCGCGCCGCCCGTCGGCCGCAGCGGTGGGACGGCGGCGGGGGTACGGCCGGGGACGGCGGGCGCGCTGTCCTCGACGGGGAGCGCGTAGACCTCCTGGACCCGCTCGGCGGACCCCTTGGCCCGGTTCACCGAGGCGATGCCCTCCATCAATTCCGTGACGGGCCCGGTGAGTTGGGAGGCGTACAGCAGCATCGCCACCAGGGCGCCGAGCGACAGGGCGCCGTGGTCGACCCGGGCCGTGCCGAACAGCAGCACCAGGATGAAGGCCGCGTTGATGGCGAGTTGGGCCGTGGGGGCGACCACGGCGGTGAGCCGGGCGCTGCGCACCGCCGCGTCGTAGGCCCGGTGCGCCAGCCCGTCCAGGTGGTCGATCTCCCGCTGCTCGGCGCGGTTGGCCCGGACGGTGCGCAGGGCGGACAGGGCGCGTTCCAGCCCGGCCGAGATCGCGCCCACCGCGGTCTGCAGCGCCGTCGACGAGCGACCGATCTCCGCCGAGAGCCGGTTGATCACGAGGCCGCATCCGAGCAGCACGCCCAGGATGAGCAGCATCAGCAGCGGGTCCAGCACGAACATGGCGACGACGCTCCCCAGCGCGACGCACAGGTTGGTGGCGATCTGGACCGAGACGTGGGTCAGCGCCTCCCGCAGCACCACCACGTCGGCGGAGGCGCGGGCCATCAGGTCACCGACGCGCAGCCGGTCGAAGGCGTCCATCCGGACCCGCAGCAGGTGCGAGATCAGGCCGGTCCGCATGCCCAGCACGAAGCGCTCGCCGGTGCGCTCCAGCAGGAAGGTGGCGCAGGCGCCGATCAGCGCCTGGGCGAGCAGCAGCAGGACGAGGATGGCGCACGGGAGCAGCAGCGGGCGGTGCGAGGTGACGGCGTCGACCACGCCCTTGGCGGCCAGGGGCTGGCCGACGCCCACGCCGGCGGCGGTCAGGGTGAGGAGCAGGGCGACGCCCAGCGGGCGCCGTTGCCCCCTGGTCAGGGTCCACAGCTGTCGGAGCATCGTGCGTACGCCTCGCTTCCTGTCGCGTCCTTGCGCGTCCTGGAGCATCGCCCCTTCGGTCGGCCCGGTCGGCCCGGTCGGCCCGGTCAGCCGGTCTCGACGAGCCCGGAGGTGCGGAGCCGCTCGGTCATCGCCGTCAGGTCCTGGTGCGCCTGGGTCGGCGCGATGTCGAAGTGCTCGGCGAACTCCTCGGCCACCTGGTCCAGGGTGCCGCCGTCCAGCAGGCACTGGAGGGCGTAGGCACCGGTCTGGTTGAGCTGCCAGTAGTGCCCGGTGCGTCGGCTCAGCAGCACGGTGCCGTCGTCGGTGTCGGTCGACACCGTGTGGTCGGTCAGACGGAGTGTCATGGGGTCCTCCTCGGGAGGTCGGGGCGCGGCCGGCCGTCAGGCCGTGCGCGCCGGTTGCTTGGGGGCGACGGTGACCAGCGGCCGGAAGTAGCCGTCGGGGTAGGGCTCGTCGATGACCCGGCCCTCCGCCTCGACCCAGGCGTGGGCGGCGAAGGGCGTGGTCCGCACCCCGGCCTGCCAGGTGGGCCAGGCGCCCTTGAACCGGCACAGCAGGGCGGTGGCGATGGACCGCTGGAGGCAGTTGTGGACGGCGCAGCGCAGGCTGACCGAGACGACGGCGGCCCGGGCGGCGGAAGCCTGGGCGGCGGTGCCCGGGCGGGCGCCGGTGCTCAGCAGGCCGAGGACGGCTTGCAGGCGGTCGGGCCTCAGGGTGGACAGCGGCCGGGCGACGGCCACGGCGGTCAGCGGCAGCAGGCGCCGGTGCAGGGGCAGCCGGGTGCGGGCCTGGAGTGCGTAGGGCGGGCTGGTCACGGCGTCTCCTCGGGGTGGGGTGCGCGGCGCGGGTGACCGGCGCCGCTCAGTGCCTGGCTGCTCGGGGCCTGGTTGCTCATCAGTGCCTGACTGCTCAGTGCCTGGCTGCTCGGGGCCCGACCGCGCAGCGCCCGGCCGCTCACTGCCTGGCCGCCGGGGTCGGCGTCGCGGTGCGGCGGGCGGCGACCTCCCGCAGCCACAGTTCGGCGCCGATCGTCGCCTCCAGCTGCGCGGACCAGACGTCCTCGGTACGCGGCGGCGTGATCAGGGTGGTGCGCAGCCGGTCCGGGTCGATCAGGCCCCGGCGTGCCAGCTCGGAGTCCTCGAACAGGTCGAGCAGGTCGGGGACGTGCTCCTGGAGGGCGCGGTCGACCGGCTCCTCGCAGTCGCCCTTGGTGGTCCGGTCGAGGATCACCCCGGGCACCAGCCCGCGCATCGCGGTGGCCAGCACGGGCTTGTACTGCCAGGGGCTGTACCGCTCGTGCGGCCGGACGGCCAGGACGGCCTCGACCACCCGGTCGTCCAGGTACGGCAGTTCGAGCGGGAGCCCGGAGGCGGTGTACTCCCGGCTGACCAGCCGGAGCACCGGGCCCGCGCTGCGCAGGGCGGTGAGGGCCTCGTGCTGTCCCCGGTCCCGGGCGAGTGGGACGACCTGGCGGAAGACGGACTGGGTGGTCCGCACCGCGTCCCCGGTGGCCCAGGGCGTGGCCGGGAGCCGCTCCCCCCAGCCGAGGGCCGGGGCCCGGGACGGCGAGGCGGTGCGGACGAGGTCGTCGGCGCACTGCCGCCACCAGGTGCCGAGGTCCCCGCCGCGCAGCAGTCCGGCGAGGCTGGGCAGCAACGGCCAGCTGTTCAGGGCCCGGTGGGCGCCCAGGTGGCGCCAGGCGGTCACCGGCCGGTGGAGGAAGAGGGTGCGCAGGTAGGCGGCGCCGCCGGTGAACAGCTCGTCGGCCCCGTGTCCGGCCAGGTGCCGGGTGGCGCCGTGGTCGACGAGGTGCCGGATCCCGAAGCGGACCGCGTTCATGCCCCGGGTCGCGGCGCGCGGCGCCTCGGTGTCGACCGCCCAGTACGGCGGGGAGAACACCGGCGGGGCGTCGGTGTCCGGCACGGTCAGGTGCTGGGCGTCCGGCAGCAGGCGGGCGGCCTGGGCGGCGTACACCGGGTCGTCGTTGATGGCGCTGCCGCCGGTCCAACAGAAGGTCAGCAGGTCGGGGCGGTTCTCGGCGGCGAGGAAGCACAGCGAGGTGGAGTCCATGCCGCCGGAGAGGTCGGCCGACAGCCGGCCGGCCGGCCGGCGCAGGGCGACCGCCTCGCGCAGGCGCTCGCGCACCCCGGCGGCCCCCCGGGACAGCGGGAGGTCCGGCTCCGGGGGCTGCCACCAGCGCACGGCCCGGGCGGGGCCGGCGCCGGGCAGCAGCAGCCAGGAGTCCGGGGCGACCTGTCGCACGCCGTGCCACCAGCTGCGCTCGCCGAGCGGGGCGAACAGCATCCCGTACGTGACGCTCGCGGCGATCAGGTCCTCGTCCGGTTCCGCGCCGATCAGCCCGGCCAGCACGTCGGCCCGGTCGGCGGCGACCGGCACGCCGTCCAGCTCGGCGGTGTACACCGCCCTGGCGCCGGTGACGGTGCCCTGGAAGCGCACCCGCCCGTGGACCGAGGCGATCAGGTGGGTGTTGCCGGGGAGGCTGCGGGCGAGCGCGTCCAGGTCGGACAGCTCGCGCACCGTCCTGGTGAGGGAGTCGAGGCGCGCCTGCCCGACCGGGCTCAGCCCGTACACGGCCACCCGGACCGGGCCGGCTTCGGACACCACCAGGTCCTCCGGCGACCACGCGCCGACCAGCCAGGGCCGTCCGGAGGCGTGGGCGACCGACTGCGGTGCGGTGTCGCCGAGTTGACGGTGCACCCGGGCCCCGTCCGGGGAGTCCGGAAGGACCACCAGGTGGTCGTTGAGCGACTGCACGTGCCCACCCCCAGTGTTTCCCGGCGGCGTCCGTGCCGCCGGTGTGTCGGCGGCTCTGCGTGCGCGCCGGTGCCGGCGCCGCGCGACCGTCCCCATCAGGGCGTTCGGCCGTTCGGCGCTCTTCTGCCGGAACCGTGCACCACCGGGGGAGGGCGACACAACCGGGCAAGGTCCACTTCCCCTATGGATCACGCCATTCGCCCGTCAAAAGGATCAGAAAGATTGTCTGTCAATCACATTCGAAATCCGTTAGAACATCACTTGTCATGGACACTCCTGTCACCAAGATTCACTTCCGTATCCCAACTACCGTTCGAGCCAACCGGACTGAAAAACGTTCCGCCAGCGATCGACCTGCAGAAACGTGAATCCGCCTGTCAATGGCTTGATCTGATGAGGCGACTGGACACTCCTGGTGGCCACCGGTCCCAATGGAGTCACGCCATCCACGGGCTTCGGCCCCGATGCAGAGGAGATCACCATGGCCAAGAACATCCAGCTGCCCAAGCGCTACACCCCGCCCACGGCCGCCAAGGTCGGCGACTTCAGCAAGGACACGGACGGCACCATCTACACCAAGAAGGACGCGACGACCTTCGGGTTCAAGAAGCCGCGCTGACCTCGGCTCAGCTGAACCTGGCTCGATCACCACAGCCCGCCGGCCTCGCCGGCGGGCTGTTCCTCGTCCGGGGGGATTCGCGTGCCAACACACGAAGGATTGAACCGGGGACGGCGGCTCGTACGTTGATATACCGGAACTCCCGATGATGGCCGGGGGAAATCCCGAAGTTCCGCCCGGAATGCAGCCCGGAAACTTCGACGTGTACCGACCTACGGTCACTCCACGGCCGCAGCGCCCGTCCCCCAACTACCGCCCACCGAGCGGCGCGAACCCCGGCCCTCGCCTGCCCCCGCGCCCGCACCCCCGCGCACACCCGCAACTGCGCGCCCGCGACAAGGACTTGGTATGAGCACGGCAAAGGCTTCCCAGCCCCGCGTCCACCATCTGGACGGACGGACGGCCGAGTTGGTGTGGTGTCCGGGCTCAGCACGCACGGACAAACCTCCCACCCCCTCACACTCGGGAGCAGACGCATGCGCACACCGCTCAAGGCCGCCGCCCACACCCTCACGGCGCTGGCCCTGGCCGCCCTCGGCACCACCGGCCTGGCCACCGGCGCCCAGGCGCAACCCGCCCCGGCGGCCGCCCACTTCGGCGCCAAGCCGCTCCACCCCGGCACCACCCAGCGGGCGGCCACGGCCAGTGGCAACACCCTGTCGGTCGGCACCAACGCCAGTCAGGGCGTGGTGTCCCCCACCCCGAAGGTGTACCTGGTGTTCTGGGGCTCGCAGTGGTCCTCCGACCCGGCCGGGGGTGGCCCCCGACATGCAGAACATGTTCAAGGGCCTCTACGGCAGCCAGGACACCTGGGGCACCATCCTCAGCCAGTACTGCGAGGGAGTCGCCAAGGGCACGACCAACTGCGGCACCAAGGGCGTCCACGTCCAGCACCCGGCCTCCAGCCCGCTGGCCGGCGTCTGGTTCGACAAGGCCGCCGCCGCGCCCACCAACGCCACCGCCGCCCAGATCGCCGCCGAGGCCGGCAAGGCCGCCGCCCACTTCGGCAACACCACCCAGGCGCCCAACCTCAACGCCCAGTACGTGGTCGTGTCCGCCACCGGCACCCACCCGGACGGCTTCCCCAACTCCGGCTTCTGCGCCTGGCACGACAAGACCAGCAGTTCCTACGGCACCCTGGCCTACACCAACCTGCCGTACATCCCGGACACCGGGGCGGGCGCCTGCACCACCTTCACGGACGGCCGGCTGCTCTCCGGCATCGAGTCCACCGAGACCCACGAGTACGCGGAGACCGTCACCGACTTCTGGCCCAGCATCGGCTGGAACGGCGGCGGCGGTGAGATCGGCGACGAGTGCCAGAACCTCGACGCCTACGTCAAGCTGAGCACCGGCACCTTCGACCTCCAGGGCCTGTGGTCCAACAGCGCCAACAAGTGCGTGACGCACGGCTGACGACCGCCGCGCGGAGCGTGGGGGCCGGGCGGGACCCGGCCCCCACGCCTCACCCCAGGCTCAGCACCGCCCGGGCGAAGGCCTCCGGCGCCTCCTGCGGGACGTTGTGCCCCACCCCGGGAGGGTCCGCACCTCGCACGGCCCGGTGAACCGCCCGGTGCCCTGCTGGTCGGCGGGCGCGATCACCCCGTTGTCCCCGCCGACCAGCACCACCGTCGGCACCCCGATCGGCGGCCGGGCGGCCAGCCGCTCCTCCAGGTCCGCGTAGCGCGGGTCCCCCTCCACCAGCCCGTAGCGGTGCCGGTAGGAGTGGACCGCCACCTCGACGAAGTCCGGGTTGTGCAGGCTGGCCGCCGACGCGGCGAACGCCTCCTCCGCCCCCGGCCAGGTCGGCGACCAGAGGCGCCAGAGCAGCCGGCACAGCTCCTCCCGGTTGCGCTCCAGCCCCAGCCGGCCGCGCTCCGAGTGGAAGTAGTACTGGTACCAAAAGTTGTGCTCCGCCTCCGGCGCGGCGGGCTCCGTCGCACCCGCGATGTCCTGGACGGTGTAGCCACCCGCCGTCACCAGGCCCCGGACCCGCTCCGGGCTGGTGGCCGCCACCACGCAGGCCGCGCGCCCGCCCCAGTCGTAGCCCGCGACCACGGCCCGCTCGATCCCCAGCGCGTCCATGAACTCCGTCAGGTCCTGCCCGAGCGCGGCCTGTTGGCCGCTGCGCGGCGTGCCCCCGTCCAGGAACCGGGTCGGCCCGAAGCCCCGCAGGTACGGCACCAGCACCTCCCGGCCGGCCTCGGCGAGCAGCCGCGCCACCTCGTCGAAGGCCCGCACGTCGTACGGGAAGCCGTGCAGCAGGACCACCGGAGCGTCGGTCCCCCGGCGGCCCTCACCGGTCCGGTGGTAGCCGATCTCCAGCACCGGCGTCGTCACCCGGTGCAGCTCGTGCAGCTCGTCCAGCTCGTGTAGCTCGTGGGAACTCGCAGTCATCCGATCATGCTTGCACGCCTGCCCCGGACCCGTCTGACCCAGGGTCAGCGGCGGCCGAGGGAGCGGTAGGTCCAGCCGGCGGTGCGCCAGGTGCGGGGGTCGAGGACGTTGCGGGCGTCGAGGACGGCGGGGGTGGCGAGGTGGGGGGCGAGGGCGGTGGGGTCGAGGGTGGTGAACTCGGGCCATTCGGTGAGCAGGAGGAGGACGTGGGCGCCGCGGGCGGCGTCGATGGTGGAGGTGGCGTAGTCGAGGTCGGGGCGGGCCTTGCGGGCGTTGTCGAGGGCGGCCGGGTCGTAGACGGAGACGTGGGCGCCCTCGCGGGCGATGGCGGTGGCGACGTCGAGGGCGGGTGAGTCGCGGATGTCGTCCGAGTCGGGTTTGAAGGCGGCGCCCAGGACCGCGATGCGGCGGTTGGTGAAGGAGCCGCCGGCCAGGTCGCGGGCGTGGTCGACGGCGCGGGTGCGGCGGCGCAGGTTGATCGCGTCCACCTGGCGCAGGAACTCCAGCGATTCGCCGGTGCCGAGTTCCTCGGCGCGGGCGACGAAGGCGCGGATGTCCTTGGGCAGGCAGCCGCCGCCGAAGCCGAGTCCGGCGGAGAGGAAGCGGCGGCCGATCCGGTCGTCGTGGCCGAGCGCCTCGGCGAGCCGGACGACGTCGGCGCCGGCGGCCTCGCAGACCTCGGCGATCGCGTTGATGTAGGAGATCTTGGTGGCCAGGAAGGCGTTCGCGGCGACCTTGACCAGTTCGGCGGTGGCGTAGTCGGTGACCACGGTCGGGATGTCGCCCAGTGGTCCGTAGAGGTCGCGGAGCAGGGCCTCGGCGCGGCCGGGGCGCACGCCGAGGACGATCCGGTCGGGTGCGAGAGTGTCCTGGACGGCGTGGCCCTCGCGCAGGAACTCGGGGTTCCAGGCGAGTTCGGCGCCCTCCCCGGCAGGTGCCAGCGCGGTGAGCCGGGCGGCCAGCCGTTCGGCGGTGCCGACCGGGACGGTGGACTTGCCGACGAGCAGGCAGGGCCGGTCGAGGTGTGGGGCCAGGGCGTCCACGGCGGCGTCGAGTTGGGAGAGGTCGGCGGCGCCGGAGTCCTTGCGCTGGGGGGTGCCGAGGCAGAGGAAGTGGAGGTCGCCGAAGGCGGCGGCCTCCCGCGGGTCGGTGCCGAAGCGGAGCCGGCCGGCCGCCAGGTTGCGGCGCAGCAGCTCCTCCAACCCCTGCTCGTGGATGGGCAGTTCACCCTGGTTGAGGCGGCGCACCCGGTCCTCGTCGATGTCCAGTCCGAGGACCTGGTGACCGAGTTCGGCCATGCAGGCGGCGTGGGTGATGCCGAGGTAGCCGCTGCCGATCACCGTCAGGCGGTGGCGCATGCGCGGTCTCCTGTCGTGAAGGGGGTAGTGGAGTGTGGCCGGACGTGCGGGGTGCCGGGCGGTTCAGCCGCCGATCCTGGGCAGCCGCCGGACGGGCCGTACGGCGAGCAGCGCGAGGACGCAGCCGAGGCTGACCAGGGCGCCGAGGAGCAGCAGCCGGTGCACGCCGACCAGGTCGCTGACGGGCCCGGCGACGGCCTGGCCGAGCGGGACGGCCAGGATGGATCCGGCGATCTCGTAGGCGGCGACCCGGTTGAGCTTGTCCTCCGGGATCTGGGTCTGGACGGACGTCGCCCACTGGACGCCCCAGAACGCCCAGCCGATGCCGCTGATCAGGTAGCCGAGCAGCAGCAGCGGCACCGGCGGCACCAGGGCCGCGGACAGCGGCATCAGCGGGAAGAGCAGCATCGCCACCGCGCCGCCGAACAGCGGACGGGCCGGACGCAGCCGGATCGCGACCAGGCCGCCGAGCACGCAGCCGACGCCGAAGGAGCTCTCCGCCCAGCCGAAGGCGGCCTTGCCGTGCGCGCCGATGATGGAGACCGCGCCGATCGGGGTGATCGGGCCCCAGACCGAGATGCCGAGGACCCACCAGATCAGGATCACCGACCACAGCCAGGAGCGGGAGCGGAACTCCGTCCAGCCCTCGCGCAGGTTCTGCAGGGTGGAGGCGGTGCGGTCGGGCTCGAAGTGCGGCAGCCGCAGGGCGGCCAGGCAGAGCCCGCTGAGCACGAAGGTGGCAGCGGTGGCCGCGAAGACCGAGGCCGGGGAGACCGAGGCGACCAGGGTGCCGGCGACCGCCGGCCCGGCCATCGTGGCCATGCCCTGACTGACCCGCAGCACGCCGTTGGCCTGTTGCGGGTCGGCGGCGACCTGGGGCACCAGGCTGGTCAGGCCCGGCTGGAACATCGCGGTGGCGAGCCCGCCGAGCACCGATCCGGCGACCAGCAGCCACAGCGGCGGGTGGCCGAGCCAGAGGCAGACGGCGAGGCCGGCCTGGACGGCGCAGCGCAGCGCGTCCGCGGCGATCATCTGCGGCCGGGGGTGGAAGCGGTCGGCGAACACCCCGCCGAACACCACGAACAGGGCGAACGCCCCCATCCAGGCGCCCAGGGCGACGCCGACGGCGCCCACCCCGAAGCCGAGGGCGAGCATCGCCACGGCCGTGGCGACCGGGATCATGGTGTCGCCCAGCACCGCCACGGTGCGGGCGGTGAAGTAGAGCCCGAAGTTGCGGGTCCACAGGCGGGCGGGCGGGGCGGGCGGCGCGGCGAGGGTCGCGGCCATGGGGCTCCTTCGGGACGTCCGCGAGGGGCGGGCGCGGGGATGGGCGGGGTGCTCGGCGTCGGCATTGCGGTGCGACGGTCGGGGCCGGAGAGGCGGTCGAGGCCGGGGAAGCGGCGACCACCCGACCCGCCGGACTCAGAGGGCGAGTTCGACCCCGTAGGCGCGCAGCCAGGCGTCGGTCTGCAGGGCGGTCTCCAGCGCGGCCCGGCCGACGCCCGCGACCAGGGCGTCCGCGCCGTCGCGGGCCACCGCGGCACGGAGCCCGGGGGCGAGCAGCGGGGCGACCGGGCTGTCCGGGTCGAGGGCGACCCGGGCCAGCCGCTCACGCAGCACCCGGTCGTAGCCGGCGTCCCGCAGGTTGGGGTACGGCGTCTTGACCCGCATCGCCACCGCCTCGGGCAACAGGTCCTTCATGGCCGCGCGCAGCAGGCTCTTCTCCCGGCCGTCGAAGGCCTTCATCGCCCAGGGCACGTTGAAGGTGTACTCGACCAGCCGGGGGTCGGCGAAGGGCACCCGGATGTCGAGCCCGGCGTCGGTGCCGAGGCGGTCCAGGCGGTCGAACAGCACCCGGGTGTGGCGGGTGTGCGCCAGGTAGGTGACCTCGCGGTAGCGGGCCTCGATCGGGTCGTCGACCGCGTCGGCGACGGCGATCTCGGCGACGGCGGCGCGGTGGCAGTCCTGCTCGTGGCCGGCCAGGTCGAGCTTGCCGAGCAGTCCGGCGTCGAACAGGACGTCGGTGCCGAGGAAGCGCGGACGGCCCTCGGCGACCCACGGGAAGGTGGGTTCGGCGATCCAGCGGGGCAGCCGGTTCCAGTTGTAGCCGCCGAAGACGTCGTCGCCGCACTCGCCGGACAGCGCGACGGCGGCGTGGCCGCGCGCCTCGCCGAACAGCAGCCGCAGCGAGGCGTACTGGTCGCCCTTGTTGATCGGGATGTCGTACGCGGCGAGGACCGAGGCCCGCAGCGCGGGGTCGAGCAGGTCCAGCCCGGCGAGCGAGACCTCGCCGTGCTCGGTGCCGACGTGATCGGCCATCAGGCGGGCGTAGAGGTGGTCCTCGTTGCCCCGGGCCGCGGCGCCGTCGGGGCCCGGCTCCTGGTCGTCGACGGCGAGCGAGCGGATCGGGCCGCGGCCCTGGTGGCGGGCCCGGACGGCGGCCAGGGCGGTGAGGGAGCTGGAGTCGAGGCCGCCGGAGAGCAGCGAGACGGGCAGCTCGTCGCCGTCCAGGTGCGGGGCGACGGCGGCCTCCAGGAGGGCGCGGACGGTGTCGACGGTGGTGTCCAGGTCGTCGGCGTGCCCGGCGACCGCCAGCTGCCAGTAGCGCCGCTCGGTCGCGCCGGAACGGCCGACCCGCAGCACCGCGCCGGGCAGGACCTCGTGCAGGCCCCGGAACACGGCGCGGCCGGGCACCCGGGCGACGGAGAGGATGTCCCGCAGGCCGTCGGCGTCGAGGACCGGCCGGAAGGCGGGGTGGGCGAGGACGGCCTTGGGCTCGGAGCCGAACAGCACACCGTCGGGGGTGGTCGCGTAGAAGAGCGGCTTGACGCCCATCCGGTCGCGGACCAGCAGCAGTTCCTCGCGCCGGTGGTCCCAGAGGGCGAGGGCGTAGCTGCCCTCGATCCTGGTGACGAAGTCCTCGCCCCAGGCGAGGTAGGCGTGCAGGACGGCCTCGGCGTCCCCGCCGGTGACGGCGCGGTGCCCGGCGGCGACCAGCCGGTCGCGCAGTTCGCGGGGGTTGGTCAGGTGTCCGGCGAACGAGAGGACGGCCCGGGGGCCGGTGTCGCCGGGGGCGGTGAGCGGCTGGGGGTGCGGGTCGCGGGCGGTGCGGCGGTGGCCGAGGGCGGCGTGCGCGGAGCTCCACAGTCCCTCGCCGTCCGGTCCGCGCCGGGCCAGCGCGGTGGTCATGGCCCGGACGTCGTCCGGTCCGTCCGCGGGGTCGCGGGAGAAGTCGCGGGAGAAGTCGACCCGGCCGGCTATGGCGGACATGAGGTGCTCCAGGGGATGGGCGCTGACGGGTGATGTGGGGTCACGGGACGGGTGGTGCGGGCGCGGTACGGGTGCCGTGTAGGGGTGGGCAGATGCGCGGGCGGCCGGCGCGGGACGGGCGCCGGCCGCCCGGGACCTCAGGGACGCAGGCCGGGCGCGGCCTGGCCGGGGGCGGTGTAGTCGCCGTGGATGTCGCAGGCCCACCACTGGGCGAGCGCGCGCATGCTCTCGCGGAGCACCGCCGAGGCGCGCCAGTGGAGTTCGGTCTCGATCAGCCCGGTCGCCATGGTCCAGCGGTCGACCGTCGGGTCCTGGACCCACTCCCAGGGCGTGCGGCGGGAGACGTCGGCCAGGAGGCCGGCCAGCTCCTGCTCGTCGAAGGCCGCGGAGGCGACGTTGAGCACCGGTTGCGCGGGCGGGGCCGCCAGGACGGCGCGCAGCGCGTCGGCGAGGTCGCGGTGGTCCAGCACCTGGTGGCGGCCCAGCGGGTTGAGGGCGAGCGGGCGCCTGGTCCAGGCCAGGTTCACCCAGCGCACCAGCGGGCTGTCCTGCGGGGCGTACGGGCCGACCGGGTCGGCGAGCCGCAGCACCTGGACCGGGACGCCGTGCTCGGCGCCCCAGGCGCGGACGGCCTGTTCCTCGCGCCACCAGGCCAACGCCACCGGGTCGGTGGGGGCGTCGGTCACGGACCGCTCGGTGACGGTCCGTTCGCGGCTGCCCCGGTAGACGGCCGAGGAGCCGGCGTAGACCAGGCGCTCCACCCCGGCCTTGCCGGCCGCGGCGAGCACCTCGGCCAGCAGGCCGTCGTCCTCGGGGCGGCCCAGGTGCACCAGGGACCGGACGCCGTCGAGGTCCTCGGGCCCCGAGCGGCCCACGTCGCCACCCGCGTCGCCACCCACGCCGTCGCCCACGTCGTGCCCCGCGTCCGCGAGCAGCCCGGCCAACTGCCGGGCGAAGTCCGGGTCTCCCCCGGTGACGGCCACCCGGGCGAGCGGCGCCGGGCGGGGCGTGCGGGCGGCCGGGTCGGCGCCGGCCCGGCGTCCGGCGGCGAGCGCGGTAAGCGCCAGGTCGCGGACGGCGGGGGCCATCGCGAGCAGCTCGGCGGCAGTGAACTCCTCGCACAGGCCGCCCGATCCGAGGGTCTCCAGGACGGCGGCGGCGACCCCGGGGTCCGGCTCGGGCTCGGCGGCGGTGACGGTGCCGAGGGCGAAGGCGGTCAGCCAGACGGCCCGGCCCGCGCCGTCCGGGAGTCCGGCGGCGGCGTCCGGTCCGGCGGCCCGAAGCGCGGCCAGGCAGGCGTCCAGCAGGCCGGTGCGGGCGAGCTGCCGCTCGGTCTCCAGGTACTCCCATCCGGTGCCGCGCAGGACGGCGCAGCGGGCCTCGCCGTACTGGTAGAAGGGCACCACCGGGAAGCGCGGGCAGGGCCCGTCGGTGTCGGCCGGGCCCGCCTCGCCGGTGAACAGGGTCGCCTGACGGAAGCCGTGGTAGGTGTTGCCGGCCAGGCTGGGCAGGTCGTCGTGCTGGACCGTGCTGGGAGTGCAGAACCGCACCGGCATGCCGATGGCGTTCAGGTAGCGCTGCACCACCACGTCATAGGGCCAGCCGCCGCCGTGCTCCTCCTGGTAGGCCGCGTAGCCGCGGGCCGCGTCGGCCGGCAGCAGCAGCGCCTGGCAGGGCACGTGCTCCTGGAGGGTGTACGCCCAGGGCGCGCCGGTGAGGGCGGCGAGCCGGGCGACGGCGCCGTTGCGGGCCTCCCAGCCGGCGTAGAGGGCGATCGCCTCGCCGGGGGCCGCCGCGGCGGCGCGTTCGGCGTGCTCGTAGAAGCCGTCGGCGAGCACCACGTCGTCCTGCAGCACCAGGTGGTGGGTGGCGTCGGGCGCCACGCAGGACCAGGAGAGCGGCGCCACCCGCAGGGCGGTCGGGCGGCCGTGCGGTTCCGGGTCCATCACCACCCGGACGCGGCCCAGGGGGTCGGCGTCGGCGAGCCGCCGGGCCTCCTCCGCGCGCTTGGGGTGGCTCATCACGGCGCCGCTCAGCCGGACGGCGGCCGGTTCGTTGCTGGTGTCCATCGGTCTACCTCGCTGTGGGGGGAGTTGAGGATCGGGGCGGCGGGGATCGGGGCGGCGGGTCAGTCGTCGGACCGGTCGCCCGACCGGCCGTCTGACCGGTCGGCGCCGGCGTTGCGGACCTTGCGCTCGTTGTCGTTCAGGCCGTGGTCGGAGCCCTGCTCGCGTTCCAGCCGGATCATCGCCGCGGGGCGGTAGTTGAGGATGTACGCCCGCCGCACCCGGTCACTGGAGTTGCCCCGGGAGTAGTGCAGGGTGCTGCCGGAGTGGGCGACTCCCTGACCGGCCGTCACCGGTACGGCGGTGGCGCCCGGTTCGTCCTCCGAGCAGTCGCACTGGATGTTCTTGCCGTCGCTGGTGGGGCGGTGCGGGCGCAGCGGCCGGGTGTGCGAGCCCTTCACGTACCACATGCAGCCGTTGTCGGGGCCGGCGTCGTCGAGGGCGACCCAGATCGAGACGGCCCGGGTGTCCGGCAGGTCGATCCAGTAGGCGGCGTCCTGGTGCCAGGGGGTCGGCACGGCGGTGTGCGGCGCCTTGTGGATCAGCATGTCGAAGTCGAGCTCGGCGTCGTCGCCGATCAGCTCCCGGGCGAGGGCCAGTCCTCGTGCGTGGAGCGGGAGTTCGAGGATCTCGGGGTGGAGCGCGGAGGGCCACATGATCTGGGTGATGTTCTCGACGGCGGCGTCCGCACCGGCGGCCCGCGGGGCGTGCGAGCCGAGGTCGGAGCGCTTGTCGCCGCTCTCGATCCCACCGGCGAGGAAGCGGTCGTAGATCTCCCGGTAGGCCTCGACCTCGTCGGCGGACAGCAGCGTTCCGGCAGGGACGAATCCGTCCTCCCGGAATGCGGCGGCCAGTTCGAGGTGTGCGCTGACGGTCATGGCTGGTTCCTTTCCCGTGTACGGTCCGGGGCCGCCGGAATGCGCCGCGGCCGGGCCGTGCGGACATGGCGGGAGCACGGCGGGTCGATTCCGCCGGCCTGTTCGGTGAGGGGGCGGCGCCGACGATGCGGTGGCGTCCGGCCGTTCGCCGGTATTCGCGCCGACCTCCCCGGCCGGGCCGGGCCGTTTTCCCGGGCCCGTTTCCCGGACCCGGCCTTCCGGCCCGGGGTTTTCCGGCCCGGGTCCTCCGACCCCGGTCCGCCGACCCCGGTCCTCCGGCCGCGGTCATCTCATCGCCGGGAATTCACCGCGGTCAACGTCCGTCGTCCCCGAACCGGGGCGGGGTCAGCCCGCCTCGGCGATCCGCATCCGGTCGCGGTCCTCCGTTTCGCGGCGGGCGGCGGCGTCCAGGACGCCCAGCACCCAGTCGGAGAGGTCGCAGTTGGCCCGGTCCGCGGCATCCTCCCAGAGGCCGTGGCGGGCCTGGGTGACGGCGAGCCGGAGTTCGACGGAGAACGGCCGGGTGCCCGCGCCGGGCGCCGTGGCGGCGCGGATCCGGCGGCGGAGCTCGTTGCGCGACCAGCCGCCCCGCTGGGCCCGGTCCAGCCAGTCGTTCTGAGCTTCGGGGTCCAGCGAGGCGACCTCGGCGTGGTGCTGCATGCTCAGGGCCGGGCGGCGGCGTCCGGGCGGGAACTTCCGGGCGATCCAGGCGTAGTTCCGCAGCGTCTGGTAGTCCAGCGCGGTTTCGTCGATCGCCTTCCGGTAGCGCTCCGGATACCGGTCCTGGCCGTAGACCAGCCAGTCGCCGAGCCACCAGGTGGCGGAATCCGCCGCGGCCCCGAGCTCCTGCCCGATGCGCATCCACACGTCGATCGGGATTCGCGCCGGGAGGGCGAGCGAGGTTTGGTCCCGGGCGAGTTCGAAACCCCTCCCGGCACGCCTTCCCAGAATCCTCACACGGTCCTGCCGATCCACCTCTCGCACGCCGTCCTCCCCGTTCCGTTCAGCAACAGTCGATCATTCTGAGGAACAGGGCCGCGCTGCTTCAAGGTCTAGACCAGCCATCGAGCACCCTCGGCCGGCGGCGCCGTCCCGCCGGCGGGACATGACCGCGTCACGACCGCGGACCACTCCGGACACGCCCCTCACGCCCCTCACTCCGCGGACGCCCCGCACGACGGACCTGGCGGCCCACCGGTCACCGTGGCCACAATCGCACCGCACCCCACCGCACCGCAGTCGAAGGGCGGGGCCCACCCGCGAGCCACCGAAGGAGCCGACGTGACCACCCGGGAGAGCGTCTCGGAGCACGGCCTGACCGTGCGCGCCCAGCACCGGCACAACCCGTACGACCACCTCTTCGACGACGCGGAGTTCGCCGGACTGCTGCTCGGCCTCGGACTGCGACGCGCCGACAGCATCTGGCGCAACCACACCGCCGCCACCGACGCCGCGCCGCGCGACCCGTACCCCCGGGCGAGCATGGGCTTCGTCCTGCTGGACCCGACGGCCGGGCCCTGGGTGCCCGAGGCGCAGTCGGTGATGGCGGTGATCACCGTCGGTGAGGACGCCGGGCGCTTCCTGCCCAAGGCGGCGGCCAAGGCGGCGGGCCACCGCCGGCTCGGGCGCAACTACGGCGAAGCGGTGCTGACCGACCCCCACCTGTGCGGCAGCGGCGGGTTCCGTTACGGGCACTCGGCGGCGATCCGCGGCCAGATCGTCGGCGCCAGCTCACAGTCCACCGACCAGGACCTCTTCGAGGCCGGGCGGCTGGCCGCCGACCTGGTGGACGCGCTCGCCGCCGCCCAACTGGCCTGGGAGGAACGAACCGGCCCCGGCGACTGGTACTCCCCCGCCGACACGCCGCACCCGCGCTACCAGGAGATGGTCGCCTTCGCCCTCGACCTCACCGAGGGCCCCGCAGCCGCGGACGGGTGACTGGTCCGATCCTGCGCGTGTGGGTCCAAGGCTCCCTGACCGGCAACAAGCCATCTCTGTCACGTCGTTCAGTATCGGCGCGGGTCCTCGGGGGGGGGTGTGTGAGTGCGCCCGCTCCGCGTCCGAGGGCGCATGAGCGTCAGGACATGGAGAAGTTCATCTGGCTGACGATCTGTCCCATGGGGACGTAGACGACATGGGAGAAGCACGTCGTGCTGTCCCAGGCCGTGGATCCGGCGGGACATGTCATGGTGTCGGCCCCGCCGATGATGACGCCCCGGGCCTCCATCGCGTTGTCGGATCCCTGGGGGTTGGCCACGACAGGGCCGCCGCTGTCGCCCTTGGCGACGGCCACGCGCCGTTCGCCTCCGGCCGGTGCGGCGAAGTCGACCGGCTTGACGTGCTCGCCGTCCTCGTTGCTGGTCTCCTTGTCGACATCGGTGATGCGCAGGTTGTCGTGCCATCCGCTCATCGCGCCGCTGGTGAGGACGATGTCCCCGGCGTTGTTGCGGCCGGGCCCGTAGAAGCGGCGCGACGATCCCGATCCATCGGACCATCCGCCGTCGTAGAGGTGGGCGTCGCCCTGGCCGGCTCCGGTTCCGATCATGGCGATGTCGATCCCCGATCCCGCGTAGTCGAGGGTGCCGAGGTAGTCGCCGTTGCCGGTGTAGTACTTGCCGTTGCCGCAGTGGGCGGCGGTGAGGACGACGCGGGCGTGGTCGCGGAACCCGCTGAATGCGGTGGAACAGAACGAGGGCTTCGGGGAGCGGAGTTCGGCGCCCGCGTAGTACGGGGAGTGGTCCGCGGACCTGCGGCCGGAGGTGTTCACGATCGCGCCGCTGAGGGTCGCGGTGACGGGGATCCCGGCGATCTCCTCGGCCCAGCGCTCGTAGGCGCCGGGGGTGGGGGTGCCGCGTACAGCGCGGGCAGCCCCGGTCCGGTCGTAGGTGACGGAGATGGCGGTGCCGTCCTCCTTGGGGCCGACGGAGTTCCAGGTGCCCTCCGGCGCCTTTTTCGTGAACACGTCGATCGAGTGCCGGATGTCCGCGCGCGAGTACGGCGCCGGGAGCAGGCGCACCCTCAGCCCTGGCGTGGAGTTCACATCGATCAGCTCCCGGGCACGGGCCGGCACCTCGCCCTTCCACCACATGTCGGCCCGCAGGTTCGGGGCGTCGATGTAGGTCCCCGCGTAGCCCTCCGCCTCAGGGGCACCGGACTCCACCCAGTCCTGCACCGGGTCCGTCATACGGTGGAGCTTCTGCTGCGCGGCCGGGTCGATCGGCAGGTCCATTCGCTGGCTGGCAACCGGCTTCTCATCGGACACGGCCTCCACGGCCAGGCCTCCGACGAGCAACCCCGTCGCCGCAATGATGGCGACGGACATCACCAGGGCGATACGCGAGCGCCGCACGGCGCCTCCCTCCACCGGGCTGTGATCCCGATCAGGTCACAGCGTAGGGACCCGGCCCGGAGCGGGTCGACGCCGCGCAGGCGCGAACCCCCCGCCGGGGGCGCACCACCGCGCCCCGCACGCTCTCACCCACCGTCCAGACGGTCCGGTCCGAACCCGGCAGCAGCACCGCTGCGTGCGAACGGCGCGCCCGCACTTGCCCTGCGGTCAGGAAGGGTTTCCCTCTTCTTTCCGGGCGGCCGCATCAGCTGGGTGGGGTGCGGCCGGGCGCGGAAGGTGCAGGTCCTAACCTGAGCGCGCACCTGCCGTTTCCCGATTCCCACCAGACGAAGGTCGAGACCACCGTGAACCTGTTCCTGCGCAGAGCGATAGCCGTTCCGTTCCTCGCACTCGCCCTCGCGGGCTGCTCGGCGGGCGGCTCCGGGGCTGCGGCCGGGGCGTCCACGAGCACCCCGGCCGCCCCAGCTGGTGCACCGACGCAGGCCCCGGGCTCCGCCACCCCGACGGCGGGTGCGACGACGGCCGCGGACGGGCCGGCCCGGGTGCTGGAGGCCTGGCTTGCCGACGTCTACCGAGGCGACGTCGACCAGGCGTGGGCACTCACCCAGCTGCCCCCCACCACGGGTGGCGCCTCCCCGCAGCAGGACCCGAAGACGGCCTTCGCACGGGTGGTGAACTCCCTGCACCAGAACTTCGTCCAGGCCGTCCGCACCCCGGACTTCCACGTCACCCACCAGGCCCCGAAGGCCAGCGGCCAGAGCGTGGTCACCGACGCGGACGTGACCGTTGACGGCCACACCCTGCGACAGGCGATCCTCAGCACCAAGCAGGGCTCGGGCCAAGTGCAGCTCGCCCTCACCTTCACCCTCGGCCAGGTCAACGGCGACTGGCGCCTGGTCAACCTCGGCATGGACATCGACGCGTCCGTCTCCGCCACCGGCACGGCTGCGGCCGGCGGCTGACCGTCGGCACCGGTCCCGCCTCCACGGACGAAGCGAGGAGGCGGCCGGCCGGGAAGGCGGTCGCGTCGAGCATCCACAGCCGGCGGTACGGTCGCGGTGAGGATCATCCGAACCGCCGCCCTCCCCGCGGAACAGACAGCTGTCACCTCCTGAACGGCCGTGGCCCTAGGAATCCTTGTCCGTCAGCGCCCGCCGGTCCGCCAGGTACGGGTACTGCCCGGCCTCCAAGCGCCCGGCGAAAGTGCGCAGCAGGGCCAGCCAGTTCGCCGACTTCACGTATGCGCTCTGGGGGATCCCCTGATCGGCGTGTATCACCTGGCCGCGGACGCCGTCCGGCCCGGGATCGAGGTCGAGGGCGGTGATCGATCCGTCCGGTTCGTAGGACAGGGTCAGCCAGCCGGCCCGCCAGTCGTCGCTCCAGCGGACCTCGCCGTCCTCGTCGTGGTACGGCTCGTCCGCCGGGATGCCGGAAGCGACGTCCAGAGCCGCGAAGTCCTCGTGCTCGACGTCGAAGCCGAGTACGCCGCCGAGGTGGATGCTGCGGTGCCTCGCGCAGGAGGCTGCGAAGTCGGCGGGGAGCCGCATGCCGAACCGCTGCTCGGCGGAGGCGATCTCCTCCGCGCTCGCCGGTCCGCCCAGCACCTCCAGTACCCCCGGGGCGTGTTCGGCGAGGTACGCCTCGATCCGGGCCCACACCTCGGTGACCTCCGCACGCAGGCGCGCCTCGGTCGACGCCACCGCCTCGGCGGAGGCCGCTTCGCGCAGCGACCGCGCCAGCCACTCCTGAGCGGCCGCCGCCTCGGCCGCGCCGACATCACCGAGCCGCTGCGCCGCCCGCCGACGGAACACCAACCGCAGCTGCTCGTCGCGCACCAAATCCCATAGTGTGCGCAGCAGTTCACCTTGGAACCGGGGACCGGCCGCCAGCACGGCGGCGACCGCATCCTGGTGGCCGGCCGTCAGGAACCGTCCTGGGTCCATCCGCAGCGACGCGAGGGCGACGTGCACCATGTGCGGCTGGTAGGCCCGGTCCAGTGAACTCGGCGTGCTCGACAGCACACCGAGTGCGAGGCCGCCCCCGAGCAGACGGTCGAGCACCGCGCGTACCTGTTCATGGAGCTCCGGCGGCAACAGCACCATGTTCCTCGCCATGCTGCCCGCCAGCCGGTCGTTCCGGTCGGCCTGCTCCGCCATCCGCGCCAGCGCCAGCCGCCCCTGTTCCTCGCCGAGGCCCGCGAATTCGTTGTGTGCGAAGAGCAGCGCCGTCACCTCGGCCGTCGTGTACTCGGCCTGCGCCTCGTCGAGCCACGCTCGGTCCAGGTACGCCAGCGTGACCAGCCGGTTGATCGGCTCCCAGGCCTGCGGGTCGGCCACCCGGTGCGCACTGGCCTGCACCTGCGGGTCGCGGTACCGGTTGCGGTGGTAGAGGCTCATCCGCTCCACCGCCACCGGCACCTGCTCCGGCGCGTACGTCACGATGGCCCTCGCAACGGCGGGCCGGGTGTGAAAGTCGTGGCTCAACAGGTGCACCAGCACCTCGCCGACCAGCTCCGACCGCCCGCCGCCCTCGGCCGCCACCGCCAGCACCCGGGCCAGCACCTCCTCCGGCCGGCCGGACGCGTCGGACACGTCGGACACATCGGACAGCAGCAACGGCACCGGGCACGGCGGGCAGAACGGCGAAGCGGCCATCTGGATATCTCACATCTCGCGGGAGCCTGGGGAACGGGGCGATTCTGCCGGGTCGCACCGACACCCACTCGCCTGCACCTGGAGCAACGCCCATGCCGCTCTGGAAACGGCGCGTCATCTGACCGACCAGCCAGCCCAATGGCAAGCCGCAGGTGATAAACGCCTGCGCGATCCCGTTCGCTGGACGGCGTGACTTGTTCAGGGATTCCTGATGGCCAATGATAATGATCAACTATTGCCGTACCCGGTCCCATTGCATGTACCTCGGACCCTCGGACCCGACACTGGAGTTGCGTTATGAAGAGCCTGCACCGCAAGGTCGCCGTCGTCACCGGGGCAACAAGCGGCATCGGAGCCCGAATTGCGGAAGTGTTCGCCGCCGAGGGCGCCCACGTCGTCCTCGCCGGCCGCCGCGAACGCGAAGGACACGAGCGGGCCGCGGCACTGGGCGAGTCAGCGACCTTCGTGCGCTGCGACGTGTCGGTCGAGGCAGACGTCGAGGCACTGGTCGGCCACGCCGTCGAACGCTACGGCCGGCTCGACATCATGGTCAACAACGCAGGCGGGCCGGGGAACATGGCGTCGGTGACCGACTTCGACTCGACCGTGTTCACCCGGACGCTGGCGGTCCATGTCGCGGGCGTCATGCACGGCATCAAGCACGCCGGACGGCAGATGGTGGCCCAGCGCTCGGGAAGCATCATCAACGTGGCAAGCCTGGCGGGAAAGATCGCCGGCTGGTCCGGCCTGGACTATTCGACCGCAAAGGCCGCGGCACTCCACCTCACCCGCTGCGCGGCAGTGGACCTGGGTGAGCACGAGGTCCGCGTGAACAGCGTCTCCCCCGGTTTCGTGCCGACGGGCATCTTCGCCAAGGGCGCCGGAGCCGACGCGTCGGCTGCTGACGCCACGGCCACGTCAGTGGCCGAGGCGTTCAAGCCACTGCTGGACTCCAGCCAGCCGCTCCCCGGCACCGTCCGAACCGACGACATCGCCGCGGCAGTACTGTGGCTCGCCGGCGACGCCAGCCGCCTGGTCACCGGGCAGGATCTCGCAGTCGACGGTGGCATCACGGCCGGACGCCCCGCCGTGGCTGCCCGAGCCGAACGGACCCGCATGCGCGACCTTCTCTCCCCCTGACCTTGAGGGAGCGCGTCCGCTTCTGCAGGTGATCTCGACGGTCGATTGCTCAAGTCGACCGCCTGGTCACACTGTTCGACGCAGACTTCGAGTTACGATCCTCGGCTGATCCGGGGGCCGACCGTCACAATTGAACCCCGCCCCCTCATACGCCCACCTGCGCTGGGCGAACGGCGCCCCGCCGCCCGGCCCGCGAGGAGGCGGCGAAGGCCGTCTGCGCCGACTGCCCCGTGCGGATCGAGTGCCGCCGCAACACCCTGCAGACCCGCGAGGCCTACGGCGTATGGGGCGGGGCTCACCCAGGCCGAGTCACAGGTCCGTCGATCCGGCCTCGACGTCGAGCGGGCCATGCTCACGGCCGGCGGGTAGGACGCCACAGCAGCCCCGGCCGGTCGCCGCCCACCCACCGTGGCGAGCATCGCGAAGCGTGTCGGCAGCGTCGGACTACGGCTCACTGCCCGTGGGCGGCCGGCGATCCGTCTGCGAGCGATCCGTCCGCGACGCCGCCGGCTCGTGGTCCGGGCACTCCACGCGCAGTTCACCGTCGCCGAAGGCCGCGTCCACGAAGGCGCAGTGGTGGGGGCGTTCGGGGGTCTCGGGGTGGGCGAGCGGGCGGTAGAAGCGGCAGGTGACGCAGGTGCGGGAGACCGGGATCGCGCGCTGTTCCTGGAGGACCCGGATCATCGCGGTGGTGCCGCGCAGCATGGCGGCGACATCGTTGTCGTCCAGGGCCGCCAGGGCGAGCGCGAGGGGTTCGGGGACGACCGCGAGCCGGGCGGCCTCGGCCTCGCCGGCCTCGGTGAGCAGGAGGGATGCCGCGCGGGAGTCGGCCGGGTCGCGGCGGCGTTCCACCAGGTCCTTCGTGACCAGGGCCCGGACGGCGTCGCTGACGGTGGGCGCGGTGGAGGCGAGCGCGGTGACGATCTCGCCCTGGCGACGCGGGCGGCGGTCCCCCGCGAGGAAGACCAGGATGTCGGCCTGAAGCGGTGTCAGCTTCGCGGGCCCGGCGTTGTGCCAGCTGCTCAGCCGCAGCGCCTGGCCCAGCCTGGTGAGCCCGGTCAGCAACTGTTCACTCGGTGACAGTCCCGGAAGTCCGGCCACGCTCTCCACCTCCTCCACCCTTCACCCTCCGGTCAGCCCCGGTCGCCCGCTCGGCCTTTTCGGCATCGCCTCTTGCATTGTAGGCAGCGCCAACTATATTTGGCACTGCCAACAAGCAGTTGGCAGTGCCAACACCAACCCGTACTGGGGAGCCTTCGCCATGCCTCGTCTCGCCGTCGTCAACCCCGACACCGCCACCCCCGCCGCCAAGGCGCTGCTCGACAAGGTCGACCGCGCCCTCGGCGTGACGCCCAACATGATGCGGGCGATGGCCAGTTCGCCCGCCGTGCTGGACGCCTACCTCTCGTTCAGC
This sequence comes from Kitasatospora sp. NPDC058162, assembly GCF_042884005.1. Classification (NCBI taxonomy): domain Bacteria; kingdom Bacillati; phylum Actinomycetota; class Actinomycetes; order Kitasatosporales; family Streptomycetaceae; genus Kitasatospora; species Kitasatospora sp. NPDC058162. The sequence continues at coordinate 18,901 of NZ_JBHVUS010000027.1, read as the reverse complement.
GGCGCCCTCGCCAAGGGCGGCCTGACCGGCGCCCTGCGCGAGCAGATCGCCCTGGTCGCCGCCGCCGAGAACTCCTGCGAGTACTGCTACGCCGCCCACCACGTACTCGGCGCCCGGGCCGGTGTCAGCGAGGCCGACCTGGCCGCCGGTGGACGTGCCGAGGCCGCCGACCCGAAGACCGCCGCCGCCCTGCGCTTCGCCCGCTCGGTGATCCGCACCAAGGGCTTCGTCTCCGACGCCGAACTGGCCGAGGTACGCGAGGCCGGCTACTCGGACGGTGAGGTCGGCGAGATCATCGGCGCGGTGGCGCTGAACGTCTTCACCAACTACTTCAACTCGGTCGGCCACACCGAGGTCGACTTCCCGGCGAAGACCCTGCCGACCGTCTGACCCGCCCCACCCCTCCTGCCCGGGGGGCGCCCCCGCAGGGGGGCCCCCGCCCGGGCACCACCCCCCCCCCCCCCCCGGCCCCCCCCCCCAGGGGGGGGGGCCC
>NZ_JBHVUS010000027.1:0-18398 GCF_042884005.1 Kitasatospora sp. NPDC058162 | reverse complement strand
AAACCTGGGGCGCCCACACCTTGCTGCACTCCCCGGCTAACCCCCTGCCGCCCGTCGCACCCCCCCCCCCCCGCCGGCGGGGGCCCCCACCTGGGGGGGGCCCCCCGGCAGTACCACGACCCACCGCCCATGCCGGGCACACCACATGAGGGGCGACGAACCGACGCCCGCCGCCCCTCCCTGTCGGCGGGTGCGGCTAGCGTGAGCGCATACAGGCAGTCGAGCCGGTACCAGGGGGATCGATGGAGAACGAGCGGGACCACGGCCGGACCGCGCGGAACGGTTCGCTCGCCATGATCGGCCTGGGGGTCCTGCTGTTCGTCCTCAGCCTGGCCTATCTGATACCGCACGACATGGGTGTGACCTCGGATCTCCGCAGTCGAGGCCTCCACACCCCGGCGGTCGTCACCGAATGCGCCGAAGTGAGCAACCCCCAGGACAACCCGGCGGGCAACTCCAACTGCAGGGTACGGTTCACGACGTCCCAGGGGACCTCCGTCGAGACCCAACTGGCCTACGTCACCGGCACCGTCAAGCCCCGTGACACCGTGACGGTGGTGTACGACCCCCAGCACACCGACATCGCCGCCCTCGCTTCGAGCATCGGCTTCTGGAACTCACTGACCCGGAACGCGCTCGACGTGGTCGCACTGGTCGCCTCGGTCGTCATGACCCTCCTGGGCCTCGCGGTCCACCTCGCCTACCGCCGGTTCACCCGACCGACGTCCAGCGCCGGCTGACCGCCGCTCTCACCGGCGACCGGGGCGAGGCCCGACGGCGCCTACGCAGTGTGACGCCTCCGCCGTCCAGGAACCGGTCCGACGCCGGGAGGCGAAGCCGGGGGCCGGAACCAGGAATTGATACGCGTCCGAACCGGGAATAACCTGGAACCAACCCGAGTTGGCGACCCGGAGCCCCGCCCCGCCGACCGGCACTCCACATCCCCCCACCGCATCCCTCTGCTGCGTCCACCCGCTGGGGGCGCCCGATGCACACCCACCCGGCACGAGCCCTGGCCGCCTGTTCGCCAGGGCACGGCAGACTCCACCTCTTCGTCGGCGCGGACGACGGCTCCGTACGGCACCGGACCTTCGACGGCAGCTGGCACGCCTGGCGCGCGCTGGACCGCCCCTGGCCCTCCCCCGGCGCCCCCGCGTTCAACTGGCTGAGCGCCACGGCGGTCGAGGGCCGCCCGGTCGAGCTCTTCGCCCTCAGCACCACCGGCGAGCTGTGGTCCCTGCGCCCGGGCGCCGAGGAACGGCCGCACTGGCACTCGCTCGGCACCCTGGCCCGGGGCGGCGCGGCGACCGGCTTCACCGTCGTGACGACCCGTCCCAGCGAGGTCCACCTCCTCCTGGACACCGGCGCCGACGGCTGGGAGTTGCTGCACGCCCACCCGAACAAGGGGCCAATTGTGCTCCGCGCGGGCGAGCGACCACCCGAGCACCTCGCCGACCACCTCGCCGCCACGGCCACCGCACCCGACCGGGTCGACCTCCTCCTCGCCGACCCCCGCGAACACCGCCTGCTCCGGGCCCGCCTGGAGACCGACACACCGGGGACGCCGCAGCCACCCGCCTGGGAGGCGCTCGGCCCGCTCCCCGACGGTGACGAACACTCCTTCACCTGCCTCGCCGCGACGGAGCGTGACGTCTTCCTCGGCGGCGACCACGGCCTCCACCACTCCGCCCTGGCCCCCTGGCTCGGCTGGGAGCAGCTCGGCGGCGACCTCACCGCCCACGGCACGACCGGCCCCCGGCTGGCCGCCGTCGCCTCCGGCGGCGGCCGCACCGACGTGTTCGCCGTCTGGGCCGGTGCCGCGCTGATGCACCGCCGCTTCGACCGCGGCTGGCAGGACTGGCAGCTCCTCGACCTGCCGGACGCGCCCACGGGCAGCTACCCCGTGCTGCGCCCCGAGGACCTGGTCACCCTGACCGTCCGGAGCCAGGGCCTGCACCAGCAGACCCTGCCCGACGGCACGGTCCAGCTGGTCGCCGACACCGGGAGCGGCGGCCACCTCCTGGTGGACGTCCCCCCGCAGCACCTGGCCGAGACCGTGGTGGAGTCCGGTCAGCCGCCCCAGGGCTTCCTGGCCGGACCGTCCACCCTGTGCTTCGCCGTCGGCCCGGACCCGGTCACCCTCACCGTGGCCGGCCTGCTCGACGCGATGAACCGCCTGCCGCTGCTCATCGAGGCGTCCACCACCGCCGACCTGCTGGCCCGACTCGAAATCCCCTGGAACCTGCTGCTCACCCTGCAGTCGGACGCCCGGTGCACCCATCGCACCCTGCCCTCTACCGGCACGGCCGGCGGCACCGAACTGTGGCACAGCCGGATCGCCGGCCCGGACGGGCACCTGACGGCGCGGCCCGTCCGGTCCCTGGCCGACGGCACCGACCACGGCACCCCGCTGGACGCCTGGTTCGATCAGATCGTCACGGCCGCCGCCCAGAATCCGGGCATCCCGCTAACCGTGGACCGGCTGGTCCTCACCGCCTTAGGCGCCCGGTTCACCGCCGCCGCCCACTGGCCCCAGCTGGAGTGGGCCCAGGACTCCGCCCTCGGCCGGGACTTCCACGTCAAGGTGTCCGCCCCCGGCGCCCTGTTCCCCTTCGGCCACCGGGCCGTCTACATCGAGGTCTCCGACCGCCGGTTCGACGGCACCGACCCCGCCGTGGCCGCCCTGCACCGCAACACCTTCCTGATCGTCACCGAGCCGGTCCGCGACGACTACGGCATCGGCGAGGGCGGCCCGCACGAACGCGCGTTCCCGTTCCAGCGGATCGCGATCGACCCCCAGCAGACCGAGGGCCTGGACGACGCCCACTGGCTCCCCGTGGACTCCTCGACGACCCCGCCGAGGTGCTTCTGGCCCGCCCGGGCCCGGGTTCCCGTGGTGTTCACCCTCCAGGCCAGGGCCGGCACGCAGGACGTGGAGCTGCACCTGCCGCTGCTGTTCGTCGAGGACGCCGCCACCGGCGCCGACTACGGCGCGCTGCTCGACGGGATCTACGGGCGCGGCCCGGTCACCGGGCCCCTCACCGGGGCCCTCGACGGAGCCCGCGACGGAGCCTTCGACGAGCCCGGCCGCCCGCTGTCCGACATCGCGGCCCGCATCCCGCTCGCCATGGCCTCGGCGACCCAGGCGATCGAGGACACCGTGCAGGAGGTGCAGTCGATGACCTTCGGCGGGCTCGGCGCCGGGCTCTCCCCCAGCGGCGTCGGCTTCTACCCGCAGGTCACCCAGCTGGCCGTGGGCCTGCCGGCCGTCCGCCAACTGCTCGGCCCGCTCCAGGCGCTCCCGGCGACGCTCACCAGGAACCTCCTCGACACCCCCTGGGGCAGCCCGATCCCCGACGCGCTGCTCGACCTGGTACCGCCGCACCCGCTCGACTTCGGGGCCGCCGGCGCCCGGGTCGGCGCGCTGGCCGCGCCCAACATGCTGGTGTCGCAGATCTCGCGCACGCTCGGGCCAGCCGTCAGCGACGCGTTCCAGACCGATCCCACCAAGCTGTTCGCCCCGGACGCCAGCCTGTTCGGCGTGGTCCCGCTGTCCATGCTCATCCAGGCCGTCACCGCTCCCCCGAAGCTGCTCTGGCAGCAGCCGCCGGCCGACCGGTCGCCGCTGCTCGCCGGGCAGGGCATGCCCCACCCGTCGGCCGAGCTCACCTGGCACCAAGGCCTGCACAACCCCGTGCCGCCGTTCCGGCCCGGCCCCGACTGCGCGCTGGACCTCGACGTCCGGGCCCAACTGGTCGACGGGAAGCCCGAGATGCACGCCACCGGGACGATCAGCGACTTCCACCTGATCGTCCCCGACCAGGGCGCCCCCGCATACGTCGACCTCACCTTCACGTCCGTGACCTTCACCGCCGATCCCGGCAAGCGGCTGAACCTCGCGGTCCATCTCACGGACGTCACGCTCGGCGGGGACCTCGGCTTCCTCGCCACCCTGCAGCAGTACCTCCGGTTCGGGGACAACGGCCCGCACATCGACCCCTCGGCCACCAGCATCACTGCCTCCTACACCATCGCCGTGCCCAGCATCGGCCTGCTGGTGTTCAGCGTGCAGAACCTCACCGTGCAGGCCGGCGTCACGCTGTCGCTGACCGACCAACCGATCCTGCTGGACTTCGCGTTCGGCACCCGGGAGCGGCCGTTCCTGGTCACCGTGTCGGGTTTCGGCGGCGGCGGGTACCTGGAACTCGGCATCAGCGCCGGCGGCACCGACAGCGGCCTGCAACGCTTCACCGGCGGGATCGAGTTCGGTGCCGCCATCGTGATGGACTTCGTCATCGTCTCCGCGGAGGTGCACGTCTTCGGCGGCGTCGTCTTCGCCAAGAACGGGACCGGGACCGAGGTCACGGGCTACCTGCGGATCGGCGGCAGCGTCTCCCTGCTGGGGCTGATCAGCGTCTCGATCGAGCTGACCCTCGCCCTGACCTGGAACGCCACGGTCGGCTCGCTGACCGGCTCGGCGCAGCTCGTCATCACCGTGGACCTGACCTTCTTCTCCAAGTCCTTCACGCTGGAGTGCCACAAGTGCTTCGGCAACTGCCCCTCCTCCGCCGGAGCCCGCGGCGCCCTCCCCGGCGCCGCGACCGCCGCGACCGCCGCGGACCCGTCGGTCCGGGCCGCGCTCGGGCCGCAGGGGCAGTCCTTCCCGTGGCAGACCTACTGCCGGGCGTTCGCAGGGGAGTGAGCCATGCCATCGACCGGCCCGAAGAGCCCGACCGCCCCGGTGAACCCGACCGGCCTGGAACGGCAGTTCCTCTGGACAGTGCTCCCGGCAGGCCGGGTGGCGGCCGTGCCCGGCCAGTCAGCGCCGATGGCACTGCTGTCGGTACTGCTGACACCGCGCCTGATCGGCCCGGACGCCACCCCGCTCACCGTCACGGACTTCGGGATGCAGGACTGGCCGACGCGACTCGCCGGGGTCGGCTTCGACGTCCGCCGCGCCGGGCAGTCGCTGCCGTCCGTACCGGTCCCGTACACCGCCCTCGACGGGAGCACCGTGCAGTTCCCGCCGGACCGGCAACTCGCCCTCTGGCAGGCGCTGTTCAGCGCGACCATGCAGGTGGAGCCGTACCGGCCCACCAGCTACGACGGACGCGACGTCACCACCTTCCCGGCCGGCCAGGCCGGCACCGACGTCAAGGGCATCTACACCGCCACCGCCCAGGCCCACGCCGCGCACCGCGGCGCCGCGCCGGAGAGCAACCCGGGCCTGCGGGCCGCCTTGCGGGCGATCGGAGAGCAGTGGCGGCCCGCCCTGCTGGAGCCCGTCGGCGCCCGGCCCGACGCCACCCCGGCCGACGCAACCCCGGCTCTCGCCCAGGCGTACGCCTTCTACCGGCGCGGAGCGGCCACCACTCCGCCGGCCCGGCGGACGGCGTCCCCTCCCGAGCCCGAGTTCCACCAGAGCGTCGCGCACCTGACCGACCATCCCGTCATCCTGCGTGCGCTCGGCCTGCTGGTGGACCTCGCCGTCCCCGCCGCCGGACTCACCCCGGTGGACCAGGCGCACCCGGCGGAGCTGAGCGTGACGCCGCTATGGCCCCAGCAGGAACCGGACCCGACGCCGGGCTGGAGCGGAGCCGTCCAGAGCGACCTCTCCCCCACCACCGCCTACACGCTCAGCGGCACGCGCTTCGTGCCCGCCTCGGTCGACGGTCCAACCTCCACCGGTTTCGGCGACGGCCTCCTGCCCCTGGCCGGCGCCGGCCTCGCGCCCTCCGCCAACCCCCGGTTCGAGCTGCTGCCCTTCGATGTGGACGGCGCCGCCCTGCGGTTGGTCAGCACGGCCCGGTCGGACGCCACCCCGGCCCCGCCCGACGGAACCCCCGCAGTCCCGGTCGGGGCGCTGCCCGCCCTCCACTCGATGGGCTTCGCCCTGGTGGACCGGGCTCGGGAGGAGGAGCACGGCAAGCAGCTCCAGCGGGCGCACCAGCGCAGTACCCCGGCCGGTCTGATGGCCGCGGCCCTGCTGGCGGACTCCCTGCTCGGCGGCTACCGGATGGACGTCTTCGACGTCAAGCACCGGGCCTGGCACTCACTGTGCCGACGACGGGTGCACTACACCGTCGGCGGCGTGCCGCTGCTGCCGAACGGCCTGCTGGACGAGGGCTACCTGCGCCCCGGCCCGGTGGTCACCGGTTTCGGCGACGCCGACGCGCTGTACCTGCACGAGATCGTGGCGCGCTGGGACGGCTGGAGCCACGTCGCCCAGCGGCCCGAGCGGGTCACCGCCACCGGGGACACCATGCCGAGGCCGGTGGCGTCGGTCCTCGACACGACGGTGGAGTGCGATCCCGGTTCGCTGCCGCGCCTGCGGTTCGGCCGCACGTACCAGTTCCGGGTCCGGATCGCCGACCTGGCCGGCGGCGGGCTGCGCGCCGAGGAGGTCCCCACCACCGAGGCCCGGTCGGCCGCGGTCGTCTACCACCGCTTCGAACCGCTGCCGCCCCCGGAACTGGTGCCCACCCGGGAGTGGGACGACGGCGACGGCCAGGACCGGATGGTGATCCGCAGCGACCGCGGCATCTCGGCGGCCGACTACGCGACCCTGCACGGCTACCGCCCCTACGACCTGCGGCACCTGCTGCCGCCGAAGTCCTCGCTCGCCCTGGCGATGCAGTACGACGGCGCCTTCGACGCCGCGCTCGGCCCGGCGGCGCCCGACACCGTGGTGTCCGGGCTGTTCGACGCCGCCGCCCTGGCCGACGGCGAGCTCACCGACATCCCGGGCTCGCAGACCGTCCCCGCCGGACCGACCGGGCCGTCCCCGTACGTCATCGTGCCCGAGACCGACGCGGCACTCCCCTGGCTGGCCGACCGGAGCAGCGCCTGCGCAGCCCTGAGGGCCCAGACCCGGCCGATCGACCCCGCCAACGGGCGACCCGGCGCGATCGACCCGCCGGACCACGACGTGCTCGCCATCTGGCAGGGCACCTGGCCCGCGCTGCAGACCGCGTCCATCCGGCTGGAGGCGGCCGCGGGCGGCTGCAAGGTCAGCCGGGCGGACCCGCGCCACCTCACGGTCGCGCTCGGCCCGACCGAGCAGGTGACCTTCGACATCCCGTCCTGCCCCACCTTCGACGACGTCTACCTGTTCGGCATCGCGTTCTGGCAGGGCATCGCCCCGAACACGCCGCCGCACGATCCGAGGTTCCAGGACATCGCCGCCGGCCGGAACCGCCTGATCACCCCGCCGCGCACGATCTCCCTGGTGCACGCGGTGCAACGCCCCCTCACCGACCCGCACGGGCAGCTGACGGCCCACCGGACGCCGGGCGACCGCGACACCGTCCTCGGCCCGGAGAACCTGGTGATCGACATCCCGAGCACCGGCCGGATCGACCTGCACGCCGAGTGGACCGACCAGGACGACAACCCGCCCGCCGCGCCGACCACCACCCCCCGGACGGCGCACGTCGGCTCGTACGAGGTCCAGCACCTGGCGAAGCTGGAGGCGCTCCCGGTGATCCGCCAGGAGTTCGGCGACACCCGCCACCACCACGTGAGCTACGCCGTGACGGCCGTCTCCCGCTTCGAGGACTGCTTCGCCCGCGTCCTCGCCACCGACCCCGGCGCCTGCACCGTCGCCGGGCAGCTCACCGACCTCGACGTGCCGAGCACCGTGCGCCCACCCGTCCCCCAACTACTGCGCTGCGTCCCGTCATTCGACTGGACCACGACCACTGACGGACAGCAGTCGCTCACCCGGGTACGCCAGGGCGGCGGCCTGCGGGTCCTCCTCGGACGGCCCTGGTACGTCTCGGGCGACGACGAGGCCCTGGCCGTGCTCACCTTCCCGTCCGGACCGGTGCTCCCCGACGCCCTGCGGTACGTCACGGTCGCCGGCCGCGACCCGATCCGGGACACCGGTGCACCGCCCGCCGTCCTCACCGCCGCCCAGGTCAACACGGCGCAGCGGGCCCAGGTCACCCTCCCCGAACTGCAGCGCCAACTGGACGCGGCCATGTACCCGGTCGAGTTCGACGCCGAGGGCGACTGCTGGTTCGCCGACCTGGACCTGGCGCCGGTCGTCGCCGCCTCCTACTTCCCGTTCGTCCGGCTCGCCCTGGCCCGCTACCAGCAGTACACCCTCCCCGGTCTCCCCGCCGTCTCACCGGTGGTGCTCACCGAGCCCCTCCAACTCGCCCCGCAGCGGCGGCTGACGGTCACCCGGAGCGCGGGGCAGGCGGGCGTCACCCTGGAGGGCCTCGGGCCGGGCCCCGGCGGGGTCGGGACCGCCGTCCGGACCGAACTCCAGGTCCAGGACCCGGGGGTGCCGGCCCCCGACGGCGTCACCGGCTGGTCCACCGTACTGACGACCTCCGCCGTGCTCGGGCAGACCGCCGCGATCAGCGTCCCGGACACCGGGCAGCGGGCCCAGCGTCTGGTGGTCCGGGAGTTCGAGAACGAACCCGTGCCCGCCGGCGGTACTACGGGGCGACCGGTCTTCCTCGACGTCGTACCACTCGGAACGTGGTGAGGAAGGCCACCTCACCCCTGCGACGGAAGAAACGGATCATGGCAGACATCTTTCCCGACATCGTCACAGGCAAGATCCGGCTCGCCAACCTCGCCTCCACCAACGTGTCCCCCTTCGTCGTGGACCAGGTCGCGACGGCCTGGGCCCTCCTGGTGGTGGCCATCGGACCGAACTGCGCACCCCTGGGCGCGCGGCCACCGCAGATCGAGATCCAGGCCGGACACGGGCCGCTCACCGGCATCCCGGCGGCGCCCGCCACCGCCTCGATCGTCGACCAGAGCTTGGCGGCGGTCGGGACCGCCTCGTGGACCCCGGCCGGCTTCGACGTCTTCGCCGTGACGATCGACATCACCAACCCGGACGACCGCCCCTGGGCCGTGCGGTTCACCAACACCGACCCGGTGGAACTCGGCTTCGTCTGGTCCACCGCGTCGAGTGTGAAGACGGCCCCGCAGCCCCGGATCGTCATGGACACCACCCCGCTCCAGCGGATCGTGAACGTGGGCGCGGCCCTCCCGGACATCTCGATCCCGATCTCCAACATCGGCACCGGGCCGCTGACCGTCAACGACCGCGGTGACCAGGCCATGGGAGCCGGCTACGTGTTGAAGGACTTCCCGAACCCCCTTCAGCCCAACGGCTGCTCCCACCTCCGGATCGGGATCACCGCCGCGTCCGTACCGCCCGTCACCAGCACGGTGACCGCCACCTTCGTCCTGGACTGCAACGACCCGGTGGACCAGGAGGTCACCCTGCAACTGTCCCGCACCGAGAAGGAGAAGGAGGTCAAGGAGCACAAGGACGTCGGCAAGGAGGACAAGGAAACGAAGGACGACAAGGACCACAAGGACGACAAGGACAACAAGGACGCGATCAAGGACGGTCCCCATGGCGAGCTCCTCGACCCGACCTCCAAAGCCGTCCCCCCGCCCGAGCACTTCATCCCCCCGACCCAGCGCCCCGACCTCGCGGACAGCGCCCTCCGGGACGAGCCCCCCGAGCCCGGACGGACCGAAGGGTAGGCACCCCATGTGGCTGGTGCTCTGCGACCCGGCGGACCGGGCCGCCGGGTGGGCGTACGAAGGACTGCGCGCACGCGGGCTGGCACCGCTGGAACAGCTCTCCCCGCAGACCCTGCTCGGCTCCACCAGGACGGCCCACCGCGTCGACCGCCTCGGCGCCCGCTTCGAACTCTCCCTGCCCGACGGGCGTGTCCTGGACAGCCGCGACGTCGACGGCGTGCTCAACCGGGTGGCCTCCGCGCCCTTCGGGTACCTGCCGTTCACCACGCATGCCGACGCCGTGTACGCCGCCGAGGAGCTGAGCGCGCTGCTGCGCAGCCTGCTCACCTGTCTGGCCCCGGTCTCGGTCAACCCGCCCTGCCGGTACGGACTGTGCGGGGCTTGGCGCTCGACCGCGGAGTGGACCGCGCTCGCGATCCGGGCGGGGCTGCCGGTCCCGCCGGCCCGGATCTCCAGCAGCCCCGACCCCGAACCGCGCAGGCCCCCGGCCGGGCGCGGTGACGTCCTGGTGCTCGGCGAGCACGTCTTCGGCGCGCCCACGACCGAGGACGAGGAGCCGTACGTCCGGCTCGCCCGGCTCGCCGAACTCGACCTGCTCGGCGTCGACCTCCACTGCGAGGACGGACAGCCGGCGGTCTTCGCCGGAGCGAGCCCGCTGCCCGACCTCCGCCCGGGCGGCGATCCCTTCCTCGACCGCCTGCTCGAACACCTCACCGCGCTCTCGGCGGGTGCGCCGTGATCGTCGTCTGCGGCATCGCCAGCGAACCGCCGGTCGCCCGGATCACCGCCGAACTCGACGCGCTCGGCTTGCCGTTCGCCATGCTCCACCAACGGCGGTTCCAGGAGCTGCCGTTGGAGCTGGAGGCCACCGGCACGGCCGTCCGGGGGCGGATCCCGTACGACGGCGGGTCCGTCGACTGCGCCGACGTCACCGGTATCTACCTCCGGCCGATGGACTGGCGCAGACTCCCCGAGGTCCGCGGGGCGGACGAGTCCACGGTGCGCCGCTGCGAGCTCTGGCACGCCGCCCTGATCACCTGGTCGGAGCTCGCCCCGGGCCGCGTGATGAACCGGGAGAGCGCGATGGCCTCCAACATGTCCAAGCCCCACCAGGCCCAGCTGATCCAGCGGTCCGGATTCCTCGTCCCGGAGACCCTGGTCACCAACGACCCCGAACTCGTCCAGGAATTCCGGGAGCAGCACGGCGAGTTGGTCTACAAGTCGATCAGCGGGATCCGCTCGATCGTCCGGATCCTCGACCGGCAGGCCCTCGACCGGCTGCCGCTCATCCGCTACTGCCCGGTGCAGTTCCAGCGCTACGTCACCGGCACCAACCTCCGGGTGCACACGGTCGCCGACCAGGTGTTCGCCACCCGGGTCGAGACCGACCGGGTCGACTACCGCTACGCCCACAGCGACGGCGGCCACGCCGAACTCTCCGCCTGGCAGCCCCCCGAGGACCTCGCCGAACGTTGCCTGCGCCTGGCGGCCCAGCTGGGTCTCGAACTCGCCGGCATCGACCTGATGCTGGCCGACGACGGCGAGGTCTACTGCTTCGAGGTCAACCCCTGCCCGGCCTTCACCTACTACGAGGCCCACACCGGCCAACCGATCGCCCAAGCCGCCGCTCTGGCCCTCGCGCGGCGCTGAGGAGAAGGAGACTCCGATGGCCCAGCTCGTCCTCACCGGCCAGATCCAAGGCCAGAGCACCACCCTGTGCAACTTCACCATCGCCGTCAACGGCGGCAGCCCCGTCGGTCCGGACAACGTCGTCCTGGACCAGTCGATCTTCACCATCCCGGACACCGACGCGGCGATCGACATCCAGGCGGCCGCCGTCGACCAGGTCAAGTACGGGACGCTCACCGCCCACCTCAACATCGACTCCACCGGTGCCGTCCAGGCCTTCCCCCCGGTGAACGGCAACTGGACCGACCCCACGGTCACCTCCTCGGCCGGCGGCCAGACCATCGCCATGACCGCCTACTTCGCGCCGCTCCGCGACGCCACCGAGCAAGCGCGACTCAGCCTGGCCCAGACCGGCTCCGACTACCCCGGCAGTCCGCCCGCCCCATCACCCGGTGACATGAGCTTCCGAACCCCCGGCGTGTCCCTGCCGCCGCTGGTCTACGCGGTGCCCTCGGCGATCGACACGACCGTCATCGCCGCACCGGCGATCGACAGCGGCAACATCCAGGTCCAGACCCAGACCGTGTCGCCCTTCGCCGAGACCGTCGTCCTGCAACTCCCCGGCATCTCCGCACCGCAGCTCGTCGCCGTCCACTGGCCGGACGGCGTCTCCCGCGCCCCGGGCGCGCCGCCCGCCCCCTTCCTGGTCTACTTCCACTCCGGCATGGCCCAGAACTCCCCGGGCGACTACGACGACCCCCGCGACCGCCACGACCCGACGACGGGCAACACCTACCCCTTCGGCTGGGACTACCAGTTCTTCGGCCTGGTCAACTACCTCCAGTACATCGACGACCCCTTCCTCGCCAACCCCTTCGCCAAGGGCCTCGGCCTCCAACTCGCGGCCTCCGGGCGGAACGTCGTGCTGGTCCTCCCCCTCATGCGGGTCGCCGGCAACCCCTGCAACGAGATCGGCTCCTTCGCCGACGCCGTCTTCCTCCAGGAGTACCTGCCTGAGATCCAAGCCTTCATGTTCCGGCGCAAGGGCAACTTCCAGTTCGGACCGATCGGCCGGCTCGGCATGGCCTCCTTCAGTAGCGGCCACGCCGCCCTGACCTGCTTCCTCGGCAACGCCGCCAACCAGGCCCACCCCCTGTACCTGGACACCCTCCAGGAGGCCTACCTCTTCGACCCGCACGCCGACCTGGTGTCCGAGACCCTCCCGCCGCTGACCCAGGTGGCCGCCTGGGCCGCGCGCGGCAGCTCCGGCACCAAGGTCGCCCGCCTCTACACCCAGAACGACCCTGCCCAACTCGCCCCGCTGCTCGCCCAGCTCGGTGTCACCGCCCCCGGCCCCGCGCCCTTCGACGCCGCCACCCCGGACGACCGCAACTCGCTCACGTCCCTCCCCATCCTGGCCTGGAAGGGCCTGGCCATCCAGCAGGGCGGCAGTGTCCCGTACACCAACTCCGGCCAGGTCCACCAGGTGATGTCGGCCCTCATGCTCACCGACGCCCTGCGCCGCAGCCAGTTCTGAGCAGCACCCGCCTCACTTCCACGGCATCGCCTTGTCCAGCGCGGCACCCACTCGGGCCGTCACGTCCTGGCCCGCGACGAGCGCGAGGACACCGCCGACCAGCAATGTCCAACGCAGGCTCGCCGCCATCGCCTCCTGGTTCGCCAACGGCGGGATCGTCGGCAGCGCCGCGGCGGCGACCAGCAGGACCACCGCGGGCCACAGCCGGACCGCCGCACGCCACAGCCAACGGCGCGCCGGAACGGACTCCGGAGCGCTGACGAGCAGGGCCCGCCGGTCGCCGTTCGCAAGGTGCACCAGGGCACAGACCAGCGAACCGACGATCGGCTCGACCTGCTGCTGGTTGTACGCCGCCGCGAGCGGGGCCTGGTGGGACCGGAACACCACGGCGATCCGCCGCGCTTCGGACCGCAGCGGCGCCCGGGCCGACCAGCCCGCTCGGCCGGGCAACGCCAGCGTCTGCTCGGCCACATCGCCCAGTTGCGCCAACTGACGGCAACACCGGCGCCGCCGGCGCGCGCTCAGGCCGCGCCGGTCAGCATGGATCACGGCGGCCGTGGCCACGACGGCGAGAAGCAGTCGATCGTGCGGGCGGCTGCGCGTGGACTGCCAGTGACGCTGGGCCCAGAAGCCCGCGTACATCCAGGCAAGGCTGATCTGAACCATGACCAGGGCGTAGAACAGTACTCGCAGAGTGTTCGACAGAGTGCCGAAGGTTCCGTCGAGATCGAGCGAGGAGTCCAGCTCCTACGGGCAGGGAGTCGAAGGCCCTCAGGTCGCCCCGGACCAACGGGACCACGCTCTCGCGCACCCGACAGCTGAATCGCCGCCGCACCACCGCCGGCAGATCGACCGCTCGCACATCCAGGAACCGCATGAACACAGACCTACCCGATGGGGTGCCAGGTGCGTCGAGGAACCGGGAATCCGCTCCGCGGTACGCGGTCATGCCGAACGAGTGCGCGACTCGCGACGTCCGGCGGAACACCGCCGACCAGTGCCTCGGGCGCCCGCCTCAGCCGCCGGCGAGGTCGTCGCGCAGGGCCGTCTCGGCCCAGTCCGCCGCGTCCTCGCCGCCGATCAGCTCCACCTGGACGGAGTCCGGCTCGCCGGAGAGGTCCTCGACGGCCGAGAAGGGGACCCCGTGGCGGGTCAGGATCTCGCCGACGGTGACGGCGTCCACGCCCTCGGGGACGCTCACGCGCAGGAACAGCCTGCCGTCGTCCTCGCTCCGGAGGGTGGGCCACTGGTTCTCCGGGCCCTTCGCCGTGCGGTCCCGCTCGTCCCCGTTCTGGTCCGACATGTCGCCCTCCGATCACGGGCAGTCACAGCTGGGAGATCACCGCCGCGAGGACGAGGGCGACCTCGACCAGCAGCAGGAGGGTGGCGCACTGGTAGTACCGGGCCAGCTTGACGATCTGCGCCTTGTTCCCGTTCAGGGTGTCCACCAGCTTCAGCACCAGCGCCCGGTCCACCGGTGGGCCGTCCGCCCCGCCCGGCGGCGGGTCGAGCACCTCCAGTACCCCGTGACCGAAGGTGAAGTTCCTCGGCCAGAGCACCAGCATGACGACGGCTCCCTGGACCAGGACGACGCCGAGCAGCGACACCGCCGCCCAGAGCGGGAACTGGACCCCGGCGCTGTCCCCGATCAGGTGGACGGACGAGGAGAAGGTGACCACGAAGGCGGCGGTCGCCAGGATCCCGGTCGCCCTGGTCCGCAGGTTCCCGACCGTACGGTCCTGGGCGTCGCACAGGCTCATGGCCACCTGGTAGGCCAGCTGCACCCGCTGTTGTTCGGCTGTTCCCGCCGGAGCCGGGCCCGGCTCCGGCGGGGTCCGGCCGGCTTCCGTGAGGTCGTCCATCACGCCTCCTGGGATCGGTCCGACCCGTCCCGAGCTGCGCGTCCGTGCTTCCTCGGCCGCTGATCTCACGATAGTCGCAGCCCGGTGGGGTGTCGACGGAGAGCCGGGGCCCGGCCCTCAGCGCGAGCGGCCCCGGCCCGGCCGGCCCTACACCTCGGCGAGCCGGGCGGCCAGGGCGTCCAGCCCGAGCGAGCCGTGGGTGAGGACGGCGCCGTGCCAGGCCCGCAGGTCGAAGGCGGCACCCTGGCGGCGCCGAGCGGCCTCGCGACCCTGCAGCCAGACCCGTTCGCCCAGCTTGTAGCCGATGGCCTGGCCCGGCCAGCCCAGGTAGCGGTCGATCTCGCTGCTGCGGCGCGGGAGTTCGCTGCCGTGGTGGGCGGCCATGAACGCGGTGGCGAGCTCCGGAGTCCAGCGTTCTCCCGGGTGGCCGCTCCATTCACCGGTGGCGGCATCGGCGGGGATGACGAGCTCCAGGTGCATCCCCAGGTCGACGATCACGCGGATGATCCGGAGCATCTGCTTGTCCAGGTAGCCGAGGCGCCGGGCGGGGTCGGTCAGGAAGCCCAGTTCGTCCATCAGGCGCTCCGCGTACAGCGCCCAGCCCTCCTTGTCGGCGCTGACCGCGCCGAGGGTGATCTGGTAGGTGCTGAGGCTCTCGGCGGAGGCGGTCCAACGGGCGGTCTGCAGGTGGTGGCCGGGGACGCCCTCGTGGTACCAGGTGCTGACGAGCTGCCAGGTGGGGAAGGACCGCCGGCCGAGGGTGGGCAGGTAGGTGCGGCCGGGGCGGCTGAAGTCGAGGCTGGGACCGTTGTAGTAGGGCGCGCCCGAGCTGCCGGGCGGCGCGATCCTGGTCTCGACGCGGCGCATCGGGCCGGTGATGTCGAAGTGGGTGCCGTGCAGGGCGTCGATCGCCTCGTCGATGACCTCCTGGAGCCAGGCGCGGACGTTCTCCTCGCCCTCGACGGCGTGGCCGTGCCGGTTCAGGTGGTCCATGGCGGCGCGGGGGTCGGCGCCGGGGAGGATGCGCTCCGCCTCGACCCGCATCTCGGCGACCGTGCGGTGGAACTCCTCCCAGGCCCAGGCGTACGCCTCGGCCGGGTCGATGTCGGCGCCGTTCGCCCAACGGGCCGAGCGCAGGTAGCGCTCGCGGCCGACGGCGTCCGGGGTGCCGTCGGCGGCGGGCAGGTAGGTGTCGTGGAGCCAGTCGCGGAAGGCCGCCGCAGCGGCGGTCGCGCGGTCGGCGGCGGCGTCCAGTTCGGGCCGCAGCCGGGCGGGGCCGCCCGCCGCGAAGCCGGTGAACCAGCTCGTGCCGGTGCCGTTCCGGCCGGTCCAGGCGTCGAGTTGGGCGATGGTCGCGCGGGCCTGCCGGGGCGCGCTCAGCAGCCCCCGGCGGATGCCCTCGGCCAGGGTGGCCCGGTAACCGTCCAGCGCGCCGGGCACGTTGCGCAGCCGGCCGGCGACGGCGGCCCACTGCTCCTCGGTGTCGGTGGGCATCATGGTGAACACGCCCCGCACCTGGTGCAGCGGCGAGTTGACGTTGCGCAGCGCGCGGAGGTGGTCCCCGGCCTCGTGGACGGCGAGTTGGGCGGTCAGCCGTTCGCGCAGCAGTCCGGCGCAGTCCCGGTCGGCGGCTCCGTCCGGGGGCGCGGCGGCGTCGAGCGCGGTGAGGGTGCGCCGGGCCGCTTCGGCGAGTGCCTCGAAGCCCTCCGGCGACAGGTCCGGCTGCCGGTCGTCCTCGGGGTGCAGGCCGAGTCTGGTCGCGACCGCCGGGTCGAGTGCGGCGACCTGGGCGACGTGCTCGTCGGCGATCCTGCGGGCGGACTTCGGCGTCTCGGGCATCCCCCCATGCTGGCGCAGCGGCCGACCCGCCGTCCAGGGCGCCAGGCCGTGGACGACGGGTCGGCCGTTCGCGGCCTCAGCCCTGGCAGAGGCCCCGGCTGTAGTCGAAGGTCGCGGCGGCCTGCGAGTACTGCCACTGCGGGGCGAGCAGCTGGGCGTCCAACTGCGCGGCGGCGGTGCGGTTCTCGACCACGTACCCGAAGTCCTGCAGCCAGGCCGGATAGAGGTTCTTGGAGCCGATGAAGAAGGCCGATCCGTCGACCGAGACCAGCTTGTGGTGCAGCGCGTACGGGTGGCCGTCGGCCCAGGTCGGGGCGGACGAGGCCCGGAACGAGGCGAGTTGGAGGTTCTGGCACATCGCCGTCCGCGCCTGCCCCGGGTCGCCGAGGCGGTCGGTGAGCCGGGCCGCGAGGGTGTCGCTGATCTCGTTCAGCGACTTGATCTGCGAGTAGCCGCCGCTGCCGACCGCGCCCCGGTTGCCGGGGTCGCTGACCACGATGCGGACCTTCACCCCGTCGGCCAGCTTTCCGGCGAGCAGGTCGAACAGCCGGGCGTCGTAGCGGGGCATCGGCGGGCAGGTGCCGGTGACGTCCTGCTGGGAGATGTCGATCCGGCTGCCGGCGCTGGCGACCAGGGCGCGCAGCGCGTTCTCCTCCGGGTTGACCGTCTCGTAGTTCCGGTCGCCGTTGGTGTTGTCGTGCAGTCCGATCGGGCCACACTTGATGTCGTCGGCGTCGGACGCGGGGTCCGGACGGTAGCCGGAGGCGGGGTCGGCGTCGCGGATGCCGACGCCCAGGCCGCCGATGGCGATCACCGGCACGGTGCCGGTGGCGGGCACCTGCCCGGCCGCCGGGTTCAGCCGCTTCTCCAGGTCGGGGGTGCACCCGGCGCCGTTCGTGGAGGCGAACCAGGCGGCCGAGAAGACCCCGCTGTTGCGGCAGGTCCAGTCCCACAGGGTGTCCAGGTAGGCACCGGCGGACGCGGCGGCGGGACCGTTGAGCGCGAGGTCGACGTCCGTCACCGGGTGGGCGGTGTCGAGGTAGTCCTTCTTCCAGTTGTTGATCCCGCCGGTGATGACGCTCTGCCCGTCCACAACCAGCAACTTGGAGTGGTTCCAGGAGAACGCCGTCTTCGCGGTGGTCATCGAGGCCACCTCCAGGGTCACGCTGCCGGCGGCGCCGCCGAGCCGGGCCACCAGGTCGTCCCGGTACTTCGACGGCAGCGCGGTGATGTTGAGCAGCGGCGCGGCCCCGGCGAGGACCCGCACGTGCGGCCTGTTCCCGGCGGCCACCGACGCCTTGAGGCCGTCCGCGATGGCGTCCTGGAACGCACCGTCCGGGAACGGCGCGAGAGTTGATATGTCGACGGTCCGGGTCGCCCGCCCGATGTTCTCCCGCATCTTGTCGAGCAGCCGCTTCGTCCCGGCCCGCTCGGTGCAGGAGGCGTCGCCCCAGCAGCCCGGCGTCTGCAGCAGCCACCCGCCCGGGTCCCCGGCCGGCGCGTCGAGCCGGTTGCCCGCCGTCCGCTGCCACACCGTCCCCTCCAGTCCGGGCGACACCTGACGCAGCGTCCGCTCCACCGCGTCCAGGTGCGGCGTGGCGTCGGTCGGTGCGGTCGCCGCCAGCACGGGAGTCGATTCGGCGAACGCGGGAGCGACCGGCAGCACACCGACGGCGGCCGCGACGGCCAGTACGGAGCCGGCCAGACGGCGACCGGAGCGGCGGGGGTGGAGGGAATGAGGAGAGAGCACGTGCGAGTCCTTCATGCGAGGCCGGGGACGTTCACCCGGACGACACCCTTAAATTACCTTAAAGTAACCTGATGTGCTGTCAGAGTCTCATCAAGGCCCCGCGCCCACCGCAGAACTGACGACCCACCACCACAGACCCGGCCCGACCCGGAGGCCACCCACGCCCCTTCGCCCCCGCCGCCCGAACGCAAAAAGGAGCCGGGGGGGGGGCCCCCCCGGGGCCCCCCCCCCGCGCAGGGAGTTGCGGGGGCCCGCTGAGTGG
>NZ_JBHVUS010000026.1:0-120266 GCF_042884005.1 Kitasatospora sp. NPDC058162 | reverse complement strand
GACGCTTCCTTCGGACCGCCTTCCAGCGGGCCCTCCGGGCGCTTCGTTCTTTCGTGTTTCCAGCTTATCAGATGTTTTCCGCTCCGTTTTCCGGAGTTTCATTCATCGGATTCACTTTCCGCTTTGTCGCCCCGGTCTCCCGCGGCGACTCCGGAACTGTACGGGGACGGACCCGCCACATGCAAATCGCCTCCGCCCGGGGCTCCGGGCGGAGGCGATCCGCGGAGTTGACCCTCGTGAGGGTCAGCGAACCTCGGTGATCTCCGGGCCACGCGAGAACGGGTCGAGCGAGCCGTAGCGGCCCTCGCCCTCGGCCGCGGCGGCAGCAGCCCCGCCACCGTCGGCCACCATCTGGGCGTCCTCGGGAAGCTTCAGCACGATCGGGTCGCGCGGAGCCATCGGGGTCTCGCCGCGCACGACGACGGTCTGCCGGAAGACCTGCTCCAGGATCCCGGCCATCTCGGGCTGCACGGCGGCCTGGCCCGAGATCACACCGCGCAGGAACCAGCGCGGGCCGTCGCAGCCGACGAAGCGCACCAGCTGCACGCCCTGGGTGCCGTCCGGCAGCTGCACCGGGACCTGAGCGCGGAGGTGCCAGCCGAGCGGGCCCTCCTCCTCCTCGATCTGGCCGCCCTGCGAGGTGATGCCGTTGGCGATCTCCTCGCGGACCTCCCCCCAGATGCCCTCCGACTTCGGGGCCGCGAAGGCCTGGAGCTGGATGGCGCTGTTGCCGAGCACGAGGGTCGCCGCGACGATCGCGTCTCCGGCGACCTCCACGCGCAGCTCCATGCCCTCGACGCCGGGGACCAGCAGACCCCCGAGGTCGACTCGTCCCTCCTCCGGCGTCTCCAGCTCGGAGTGGTCCCACGGGCCGTCCGGCCGCGGGGCTGCCGGCAGGCCGACCCTGTCAGCGGGGTCCACCTCGGTCACGTTCTCGCTCTCGGCGGAACCTTCGACGTCATCGGCCGTCTCGTCGGCGCTGATGGCGTCGTCGGCGAGCTGCTCGACAGCGTCCTCGCTCTTCTGGCGACGACGGAACACGGTCACTGTCCTTCCCGGTCCAAGACCGATGCGAATACCTGCTCGGCTTCCTGCGAGGCCGCGGGAATGCTAGACCGCGGCGTGGCCACCGGTCGACCCGAACCCGCCCTCGGCACGTGCCGACCCAGGCAGCTCGGCCACCTCGTGGAAGCGGGCCTTCTCGACCTGCTGGATGACCAGCTGGGCGATCCGGTCCCCTCGGCGGAAGCTGACCCCCTCGCGCGGGTCCAGATTGACGACGATCACCTTGATCTCTCCACGGTACCCGGCATCGACCGTCCCCGGGGCGTTCACGAGAGCAACTCCGCAACGAGCTGCCAGCCCGGAGCGCGGGTGGACGAAGGCCGCGTAGCCGTCCGGCAGGGCGACGGCGATGCCGGTGGGGAGCACCGCCCGCTCGCCGGGGGCCAGCTCGGCGTCGACGGTGGTCCGCAGGTCGGCACCGGCGTCCCCGGGCTGCGCGTACTCGGGCAGCGGCAGCTCGGCGTCGATGCGCCTGATCAGGACGTCCAGCTGCGGACGGGGGGTCTCGCTCAAGGGTTCACCTCAAAGGCTCGTGCGCGCTTCATCAGATCCGGGTCGTCGAGGACCTTCTCGATGTCCTCGGGACGACCGTGCGTGGTGAAGTGTTCCAGCTTCACCTGGATGAACAGTGCCTGAGCACGCACGGCGACCGGTCCGTCCGGGCCGCCGATCCGCCCCTCGGCGGCGCTGTAGATCTTGCGGCCGTGCACCCCGGTGATCCAGGCCCGCAGGTGCAGCACCGAGTCGACGGGCACCGGGCTGAGGAAGTCGGTCTCCAGCCGGCCGGTCACCGCGGGGGCGTGCAGCAGCCAGTTCAGCGTTCCGAGGGTCTCGTCCATCGCCGTGGTGAGAACCCCGCCGTGGGCCAGCCCGGGGCCGCCCTGGTGGACGTCCCGGACGCTGAACTCGGCGGTGACGTCCAGGCCCTCGCCGGCCACCGCGTCGATCCGCAGGCCGCCGGGGTGCTGGGGGCCGCAGCCGAAGCAGTGCTCGTAGTGGGAGCCGAGGCGGGTGCCGGGGGCGGGCGCGTGGGGGTGGCGCTCCGGGATCACGGCGTCCGGCGGCGGGGTGGTCGGGGTCGGCGGCAACGCGGGCGCCGGCCGGTCGGTGGGGGTCGTGGGGGTGGTCGTACCGGTCACGGCTCGCCAGCCTACCCAGGGGTAGCAAGGCCTCCGGTGGGGGTGGCGTCCCGACCCGGGCGTCAGGGCGCCCACAATGGAGGGCATGTACGACGAACGCCTCACGGTGCCGCGCTCCTGGTTGCTGCTCCCGGTCGCAGTCGGTCTGACCCTCGCACTGATCCTGATCCGGGTCAGCGGGCCGGCCGCGCTGGTCGGCCTGGTGGTCGGCATCGCCGTCGGCGCGGTGGCGATCAGCAGTTACGGCTCGGCCCGGATCCGCGTGGTGCAGGGCTCACTGGTGGCCGGACCGGCCCGGATCCCGGTGGAGGCGCTGGGCGCCGCCCACGCGCTGAGCCCCGCCGAGGCGGCGGCCTGGCGCGGCCCGAAGGCCGATCCCCGCGCCTTCATGCTGCTGCGCAGCTACGTCCCGACGGCGCTGCGGGTCGAGGTGAGCGACCCGGCCGACCCGACGCCCTACCTGTACCTGTCGACCCGCTCGCCGATGAAGCTGGCCGAGGCGCTGGAGGAGGCCCGGCGCGGCGCCCGTACCTAGCCGACGCGCACGGCCCCGAAAAACCGAGAGGGACGGTTCCGCTGCTGCGGGACCGTCCCTACGACTTTGTCCTGACCGGCACGCGGCCGACCGACTCCGTCCTCCCGGGTCCGTCCGTCAGGACGGTCCGCGGACCTGCCGTCCGGCCCCGCTGCCCGGGGCCGGAAGGGGCGGTGTGCCGGTGCCGCGGGAGCCACGGGCACCTGGCGCTGTCCGCTGCGGTGCTCAGGCGCCGCAATCCCGGCAGATCGGGTTGCCGTTCTTCTCGCTGTAGAGCTGGCTGCGGTGGTGGACCAGGAAGCAGCTCATGCAGGTGAACTCGTCCGCCTGCTTGGGCAGGACACGGACGGCGAGTTCCTCGTTCGAGAGGTCGGCACCGGGAAGCTCCATGCCCTCGGCGGCGTCGAACTCGTCGACGTCGACGGAGCCGCCGCCCTTGTCGTTCCGCCGAGCCTTGAGCTCCTCGATGCTGTCTTCGTTGAGCTCGTCGTCGGTCTTGCGTGGGGTGTCGTAGTCGGTTGCCATTGTCGCTCTCCCCCTCCGGGTTTGTGCGGTGTGTGCGGTATCTCCAGCGCACGTAACGCATGGGGGGTCGGTCTTGTGCCCGACCCGAGGCGGAGATTTTGCCTTACTTCAAGCCCTGTTACTCAATCGACACTCAGCCAGGGCTCCGTTGGGGTGATCCTCCAGGGCGCGGAAGGCCTCACGCTGGGCCATCTTCGACCCGCCGAGCGCCCCCTGAACCGGCGACTCACAGTGAGCGGAAGCCGTACTGGTGTCCGCCCAATCCCTTGCCCACCAGGGATGCCGACCAATCCTGCGGACCGGCAGCAGGCCGGATTCCGGTCACGGACGGCGATCGGCTACCCCGATGGGGTGATCACTCTCCGGGGTCGCCCAGAATCGCGGAGCGACATGGTGTGAGCTTGGTCACGTTCAGAATCTTCCGGGGCAAACCACGGAAAATCCACCCACTCCGCCCCCTCGCCCAGGGGGCGTGACAGCCCGGCGGGAGCGCCCCCGCCGGCGTCCCGACCGGCGTCCAAGCCGACGCCCCGCCGGCCTCCCCGCCGACCTCCTGGCCGACGTTCCGGCCGACCTCCTAGCCGGCGTTGCGGCGGGCCTCCCGGCGGGCCAGCAGCGCGGCCTGGCGCTCCTCGAACTTGCGCGCCTGTCCGTCCAGCCCGTCCAGGAAGACGCCCAGCTCGTTCTGCGCCAGCAGGCCCTCCGGGCCGAGGCCGTCGAGCTCCATCACGCGCAGCTTGCGCAGCACCGGCTGCAGCACGTCGTCGTGGTGGATGCGCAGGTTGTACACCCCGCCGATGGCGATCTGGGCGGCGGCGCGCTCGAAGCCGGGGATGCCGTGGCCGGGCATCCGGAAGTCGACGACCACGTCGGCGATGGCGCGCATGGCCTGGTCCGGGGCGATCTCCAGGGCGGCCTTCAGCAGGTTCCGGTAGAAGACCATGTGCAGGTTCTCGTCGTTGGCGATCTTCGCCAGCAGCTGGTCGGCCAGCGGGTCGCCCGCGTACTTGCCGGTGTTGCGGTGCGAGATGCGGGTCGCGAGCTCCTGGAAGGCCACGTACGCGACCGAGTGGAGCATGCTGTGCGAGTTGTCGGACTCGAAGCCCTCGGACATGTGGGACATCCGGGCCCGCTCCAGCTCCACCGGGTCGACGGCCCGGGTGGCGAGCAGGAAGTCGCGGATGGCTATTCCGTGCCGGCCCTCCTCGGCGGTCCAGCGGTGCACCCAGGTGCCCCAGGCGCCCTCGCGGCCGAACATGGTCGCGATCTCGTGGTGGTAGCTGGGGAGGTTGTCCTCGGTCAGCAGGTTCACCACCAGCGAGACCCGGCCGAGCGGGGTCACCCGGGACTGCTCCAGCGACCAGGCCTCGCCGCCCAGCACGCCGTCGAAGTCGCGGCCCTGGCTCCACGGCACGAACTCGTGCGGCATCCACTCCTTGGCCACGCCCAGGTGGCGGTTGAGCTCCTTCTCCACGACCTCTTCGAGGGCCAGGATGAGCCGCGTGTCGGTCCAGCCGCTCGATCCGAGCGACGGGCTGCTCTGCACAGGGGCGATGGTCACGGTCTTGCTCCTGGGGACGGATACGCGCTGGACGGGCGCGTTGGGCGGGCACGCGTCGTGTCGGGAGCCTTCGGCGGACGAACCGGCGGGCGCACTTACGGTTGCGTAGGTTACGACACCGTAAGTTGCTCGGGGCGGAAAAGACAAGCCGCCCCCGCCAGGCCTTATGTCGTCTTGACGGGCCTGGCGGGGGCGGCTGGAAACGGTCGCCCACGGAACGTGGCAGCACCGGGGGCCGGCACGGCGGGAACGGCGTCGCGCCGTGGGGCGCGGTGGCGGCGAGGAGGGGCCTGGAGGGTCGCTAGGGCGAGGGAATCCGCACCCGCATGGTGAGGCCGCCCCCGGCGCGCGGGGTGGCCTCGATGGTGCCGCCGTGGGCGCGCACCACCGAGCGGACGATGGACAGGCCCAGACCGACCCCCTTGTCGCTGCGGGTGCGGTCGGCGCCCTTGATCCGGCGGAACGGCTCGAAGATGTGCTCCAGCTCGTACCCGGGCACCACCGGGCCGGTGTTGGAGACCACCAGCTCGCCGCCGCCCGGCACGGTCGCGGTGGCCAGCTCGACCCAGCCGCCGGGGGTGTTGTAGCGGACGGCGTTCTGCAGCAGGTTGAGCGCCAGCCGCTCCAGCAGCACGCCGTTGCCCGCGACCACCGCCGGGTCGAGCTTGGACCGCAGCTCGACCTCCCGCTTGTCGGCCTCGCCCCGGGTCTGCTCCAGCGCCCGGGTGGCCACCTCGGACAGCTCCACGGCGCGGCGGTCGGTCAGCTCGTTCTCGCTGCGGGCCAGCAGCAGCAGGCCCTCCACCAGCTGCTCGCTGCGCTCGTTGGTGGCCAGCAGGGTCTTGCCGAGCTGCTGGAGGTCGGGCGAGGCGGCCGGGTCGGAGAGCTGGACCTCCAGCAGGGTGCGGTTGATCGCCAGCGGGGTGCGCAGCTCGTGCGAGGCGTTGGCGACGAAGCGGCGCTGGGAGTCGAAGGAGCGGTCCAGCCGGTCCAGCATGTCGTCGAAGGTGTCGGCGAGCTCCTTGAGCTCGTCGTCCGGGCCGTCCAGCTCGATCCGGCGGTGCAGGTCGGAGGAGGCGACGTCACGGGCGGTGCGGGTGATCCGGCCGAGCGGGCGCAGCACCCGGCCGGCCATCGCGTAGCCGGCCGCGAAGGCGATCACGGCGAGGCAGACGAGCACCGTGAGCAGCTTGCGCAGCAGGGTGTTGAGCGCCTGGCCGGCCTGGAAGGAGCGCTGGTCGTTCAGCCACTGGTCGAGCGCGGACTGGGTGGTGATGACCTGGCCGTCCGCCGTCCGCACGGGGATGCCGTTGAGCACCAGGTGGGGCTGGCCGACCTGCTGGAGCGCCTGCTGGACGAAGAAGTACATCACCAGCAGCAGCACCACGCCGGCCATCAGGAACACCCCGCCGTACAGCAGGGTGAGCCGCATCCGGATGGTCGGGCGGAACGGCAGCCAGGCGAGCAGGCCGTCGCCGGGGACGTAGGTCTCGGGCTGGCCCGGGCGGGTCGGGCGCGGCGGGTGCACGGGCTTGGGCGGTACGGCTCGCGGGCCGCCGGCGGGCGCGCCGGAGGGCCCGCCGGCCGGGGGCGGCGGGGTGGTCATGATCGTCCTCTCGGGCGTCCGCCGGGGGCGGGCGCTGGGTACGGCGGGGGGATCCTCGGGGGCGGGGCCCCGGGGACGGAGTCCGGAGGTCGGTGCTCCGGGGGGACGGACTCCGGGGGGTCAGGTTCCGGGGTTCGGGTTCCGGGGTCGGATTCCGGTCAGATCCGGTAGCCGGAACCGGGCACGGTGACGATCACCGGCGGGTCGCCGAGCTTGCGGCGCAGCGTCATCACGGTGACCCGCACGACGTTGGTGAACGGGTCGGTGTGCTCGTCCCAGGCCTTCTCCAGGAGCTGCTCGGCGGAGACGACCGCGCCGCCCGCCCGCATCAGCACCTCCAGGACGGCGAACTCCTTGGGGGCGAGCTGGACGGTGCGCCCCTCGCGGATCACCTCGCGCCGGCCGGGGTCGAGCGAGATGCCGGCCCGCTCCAGCACCGGGGGCAGCGGGACGGTCGCGCGGCGACCCAACGCCCGCACCCGGGCGACGAGTTCGCTGAAGGCGAACGGCTTCGGAAGGTAGTCGTCGGCGCCGATCTCCAGGCCCTCGACCCGGTCGCTGATGTCGCCGGAGGCGGTCAGCATGATCACCCTGGTGGCCAGGCCCTGCTCGACCACCTTGCGGCAGACGTCGTCGCCGTGGACCAGCGGGAGGTCGCGGTCCAGGACCACCACGTCGTAGTCGTTGACCGCGATGCGCTGGAGCGCGGCCTCCCCGTCGTACACCACGTCGACGGCCATCGCCTCGCGGCGCAGGCCGGTCGCGACAGCCTCGGCGAGCAGCTGCTCGTCCTCGACGACGAGAACCCGCACGGTCGTTGTCCCTTCTCCAGGCCGGCCCCGGAAAGCGGACGCACGGCTCCGACGGTGCCTCCATCCTGCCTGGTCCTGCGGTAAAGCAGCGATAAGCTGCCCCTCGGGCAGGAAGCCCGGACCTCGTGACGGTGACCGTTCGTACCGGGAACGCTCCGCTTGGACTGTGACACGGGCAACTTTCTTCCGCCGGGAGGTTTCCCGGCCCCCGGGGCGGGGAGGACAGCTGCACACCCGCGATCTGGCTGATGGCCGATCGCACCCACCCGCCGTGCGTTCATCCGCGCCGGCCCTGGGGCTGGGACGTCACCGGGAGCGGCCGAAGGGCCGTCTCCGCGCCCGACCGGAGATCCACCACCTGTCGGACCGGGCGCATTCACCGGCTGGACCCTCCTCGGGGCGGAGAACGTACGACCGTGCACGTCCGACACAGTAAGGGGGCCCGTATGGACGCCTTCAAGGCCGGAATCCTGCAGCGCATAGCCAACGCCGAGCAGGACCTGCACCGCGCGATCGAGGCCGGGGACGAGTTCCTCGCCGAGGTGGAGCAGTCCGAGCTGGACGACCTCCGTCGTCTCGCCGCCGAGCACGGTGTGGACACCGTGCTGGACCGCCACCGCACCGCCGCCTGACCCGACACGCCGGTCCTCCGGCACCAGCGGCCCTGCGGGGGCCGTGCGAAACCCCAAGCCCTGGCATCCCCCGTGTGCCAGGGCTCTTCGCATGTCCGGAGGGTTCTCGCCGGGGGCCCTCCGGATTCGCGGGGCCGGGTCAGTCCGCCCAGGCGCG
This sequence comes from Kitasatospora sp. NPDC058162, assembly GCF_042884005.1. NCBI lineage: Bacteria > Bacillati > Actinomycetota > Actinomycetes > Kitasatosporales > Streptomycetaceae > Kitasatospora > Kitasatospora sp. NPDC058162. The sequence continues at coordinate 112,234 of NZ_JBHVUS010000026.1, read as the reverse complement.
CAGCTCGGCCAGCCGCTCCTGCAGCGGCTGGTACACGCCCGGGGCGGCGGCCACCGTCAGCTCGCCGTCCGGGCCGTGCCCGGGGCGGCCGCCGACCAGGGCGCCGGCCTCGGTGGCGATCAGGCAGCCGGCCGCCCGGTCCCAGGGGGCGAGGCCGCGCTCGTAGTAGCCGTCCAGCCGCCCGGCGGCCACGTCGCACAGGTCGACCGCGGCCGCCCCGCCCCGGCGGACGTCCCGCACCTCGGGCATCAGGGCCAGCAGCACCTCGGCCTGGCGCACCCGCACCGGCTGGACGTAGTTGAACCCGGTGGCGATCAGCGCCTGGCCCCAGGGCGGGGCCGGGCGGGCCGAGATCGGCCGGCCGTCGAGGTGGGCGCCGCGGCCCAGCACGGCGTGGAACAGCTCGCCGCGGGCCGGTGCGTACACCACCCCGACGGCGGCCCGGCCGTCCACCTCGGCGGCCACGCTGACCGCCCAGGAGGGCAGGCCGTACAGGTAGTTGACCGTGCCGTCGAGCGGGTCGACGACCCAGCGCACCCCGCTGGTGCCGGGCCGCTCGGTGCCCTCCTCACCGAGGTAGCCGTCCTGGGGGCGGCGGTCGGCGATCAGCTCCACGACGAGCTTCTCCGAGGCGAGGTCCATCTCGGTGACCACGTCGACCGGACTGCTCTTGGTGCCGGCCACGCCGAGGTCGGCGGGGCGGCCGTCGCGCAGCAGGGCGCCGGCCTGCCGGGCCGCGTCCAGGGCGACGTCGAGCAGGTCGTCGAGGAGCCGGTCGTCGGGCTGGGCGGGGGTGGGCACGGGGTTCTCCTCCGGAAGGGGGTTCAGCGCTCGGCGGCGGCCGGGCGCGGGGTGCGCGGGTTGGGGCAGCAGGCCACCGCGCAGAGGTCGTGGCTGGGGCCGAGGGCGCCGAGGGCGCAGCGGGTCACGGGCTCGCCGCGCTCGGTGGCGGCCCGCTCCAGGACGAGCTCGCGCACGGCGGCGGTGAACCGCGGGTCGGCGCCGACGGTGGCCGCGCGGGAGACCGGCAGGCCCAGTTCGGCGGCCTTGGCCACGGCCTCGGTGTCGAGGTCGTACTTGACCTCCATGTGGTCGGACACGAAGCCGATCGGGACCATCACCACGGCCGGCGCGCCGTCGGCGTGCTGGGCCTCCAGGTGGTCGCAGATGTCCGGTTCCAGCCACGGGGTGTGCGGGGCGCCGCTGCGGCTCTGGAACACCAGCCGCCACGGCCGGTCGGCCACGCCGGTGCGCTCGGCGACGGCCGCGGCGATCAGCCGGGCCACGTCCAGGTGCTGGGCGACGTAGGCGCCGCCGGGGGTGCCGCGGGCCGGGTCCTCCGGGGCGCCGGAGGTCTCGGCCATCGCGTCCGGGATGGAGTGGGTGGTGAAGGCCAGCCGGGCACCGGGGCGGGCGGCCTCGGGCAGCTCGGCCAGCGCGGCCAGGGTCGCGTCGATCATCGGCTCGACGAAGCCGGGGTGGTTGTAGAAGTGCCGCAGCTTGTCGACGGTGAGCGCCGGACGCCCCTCCTCGGCCAGCGTGGCCAGCGCGTCGGCCAGGTTCTCCCGGTACTGGCGGCAGCCCGAGTAGCCGGCGTAGGCGCTGGTGGCGAGCACGGCGATCCGGCGGTGGCCGGCGTCGGCCATCTCGCGCAGGGTGTCCACCAGGTACGGGGCCCAGTTGCGGTTGCCCCAGTGGACCGGCAGGTCCAGCCCGTGCTCGGCGAAGTCCTTGCGCAGGGCGGTGAGCAGCTCGCGGTTCTGCCCGTTGATCGGACTGACCCCGCCGAACATGAAGTAGTGCTTGCCCACCTCCTTGAGCCGCTCCCGGGGGATGCCGCGGCCCCGGGTGACGTTCTCCAGGAACGGGACGACGTCCTCGGGGGCCTCGGGCCCGCCGAAGGACAGGAGCAGCAGGGCGTCGTACGGGGCGGCGCCGGAGGGGGAGGGTTTGCGCGCGTCGGACATGGCACCGATCCTGCCACTGAGGGGCCGGACACCGGCGCCGGGGCTGCGCGGGCGTCCGGGAAATACCGTTTGCCAACCTACGTAAGCTGTCTGAGCCCGCGTCGTTCCTTACTCCCCTGCCCGGAGCTCCCGTGCTGTCCAGCTACCGCCGAATATTCGCCGCGCCCGGCACCGTGGCCTTCTCCTCCACCGGGTTCGTCTCCCGACTGCCGATCTCGATGACCGGCATCGGCATCGTGACCATGCTGTCCCAGCTGCGCGGCTCGTACGGCGTGGCCGGCCTGGTCTCGGCGGCCCTGGCGGTCTCCGCTGCCGTCCTGGGCCCCCAGGTCTCCCGACTGGTGGACCGGCACGGCCAGGCGAGGATCATCGTCCCGGCCATGGCCCTCACCATCGGCTCGGTCGTCGGCCTGCTGCTCTGCGCCCGGCTGGACGCCCCGGACTGGACGCTGTTCCTCTTCGCCGCCGGCATGGGCGTCATGCCGAGCACCGGCGCCATGGTCCGCGCCCGCTGGGCGCACCTCTACCGCGAGGACGCCGACCGGCTGCACACCGCCTACTCCTTCGAGGCGGTGGTCGACGAGGTCTGCTTCATCGTCGGCCCGATCCTCTCCATCGGCCTGGCCACCTCGGTCTTCCCGGAGGCCGGCGTGCTGCTCGCCGGGATCTTCCTGACCGTCGGCGTGCTGCTGTTCGCCGGCCAGCGCTCCACCGAGCCCCCGGTCCACGAGGCCGCCGGGCACCAGGGCGGCTCGGTGATCCGCAACCGCGGCCTCCAGGTGCTGATCCTCACCTTCGTCGCCACCGGCGCGATCTTCGGCTCGGTCGAGGTGGTCACCGTCGCCTACTCCGAGGCCCAGGGGCACAAGTCGGTCTCCAGCGTGATCCTCGCCCTGTGGGCGCTCGGCTCCTGCCTGGCCGGGGTGGTGTTCGGCGCCGTCAAGCTCACCGGCTCCATGGCGAAACGATTCTTCCTCGGCGTGCTGTTCATGGCGCTCAGCATGGTGCCGATCCTGCTGGTCGCCCACGCCGTGCACGGCATCGGCGGGCTCGTCGCGGTCGGCGCCGCACTGCTCGTCGCCGGCATCGCCATCTCCCCCACCCTGATCACCGCGATGGCCCTGGTCGAGCGGCTCGTCCCGGCCGCCCAGCTCACCGAGGGCATGACCTGGACCACCACCGGCCTCGCCCTCGGGGTCGCGGTCGGCTCCTCCGCCGCGGGCTGGGTGATCGACGCCTCCGGCGCCGCCGCCGGCTACTGGGTCCCGCTGACCGCCGGCGTGCTCGGAGCACTCGCCGCCCTCGCCGGGCTCGGCCGACTGCGCGCCGGACTCGCCGCCGGAAACCCTGCCGACCAGGCCGGCGGAACGTCCGGCCGACCCGTAGACGTCGAACGGTGAACTGACTAATCTCGCCCTACCCGCGGCCCTACCCGTGGGTAGGGCCTGCCCCCGGGATCCTCCGGGCCAGGCCGCCCCGGACCGCGCCGACCCGTTCGGCCACGGAGCAGGAGGCAGCGCAGATGCCCCAGGCCAGCACCGCGACCCGCACCCGGTGGACCAACTGGGCCGGCAACCAGAGCGCCGACCCGGCCCGGACCGCCACCCCGGGCACCGCGGAGGAACTGGCCAGGGAGCTCGCGCGCGCCGCCGAACAGGGCCGCAGCGTCAAGGCCGTCGGCTCCGGCCACTCCTTCACCGCGATCGCCTCGCCCGGCGACGGCCTGCTGGTCCGGCCCCACGCGCTCACCGCCGTCCGCGGGATCGACCGCGAGGCCGGCACCGTCACCGTCGAATCCGGCCTCCCGCTCAGCCGCCTCAACCGGCTCCTCGCCGGCGAGGGCCTCTCCCTCACCAACATGGGCGACATCGAGGTCCAGACCGTCGCCGGCGCCACCAGCACCGGGACCCACGGCACCGGCCGCGACTCCGGCTCGCTCGCCGCCCAGATCCGCGCCCTGGAGATCGTGCTCGCCGACGGCAGCGTCCGGCACTGCTCCCCCACCGAGAACCCCCGGCTCTTCCAGGGCGCCCGGCTCGGCCTCGGCGCCCTCGGCGTGATCACCGCCCTCACCTTCGGCGTCGAACCGGCCTTCCTGCTCACCGCCCACGAGCAGCCGATGGCCTTCGACGAGGTGCTGGAACGCCTCGACGACCTCACCGCCGTCAACGAGCACTTCGAGTTCTACTGGTTCCCGCACACCGACCGCTGCGCCACCAAGCGCAACAACCGCAGCCAGGGGCCGGCCGCCCCGCTGCCCCGGTTCAAGGGGTGGCTGGAGGACGACTTCCTCTCCAACACCGTCTGGGAGGGCGCCTGCCGGGTCGGCCGCCGCTTCCCCGGCTCCATCCCCTCGATCGCCTCGATCGCCAGCCGCGCCTGGTCCGACCGCAGCTACACCGACACCGCGTACAAGGTGTTCACCAGCCCGCGCAAGGTCCGCTTCCTGGAGATGGAGTACGCCGTCCCGCGGGCCGCCGTCGCCGAGGTGCTGCGCGAGCTGAAGGCCCTGGTCGAACGCTCCGACTGGAAGGTCAGCTTCCCGGTCGAGGTGCGCTTCGCCCCCGCCGACGACCTCTGGCTCTCCACCGCCTCCGGCCGGGACAGCGCCTACATCGCCGTCCACCTCTACCGGGGCACCCGCGACCAGGGCTACTTCACCGGCGTGGAACAGCTGATGACCGCCCATCAGGGCCGCCCGCACTGGGGCAAGCTGCACACCCGCGACGCCGAGTACCTGGCCGGCGTCTACCCGCACTTCGGGGACTTCACGGCGCTGCGCGACGAGGTCGACCCCCAGCGCCTGTTCGGCAACGACTACCTGCGGCGGGTGCTGGGGGCCTGACCGGGGGGCCTCAGGGAGTACTGGTGGCGGGCGGGGGCGGCGCCACCGTCCCGTTCGCCGGGGCGTTGCTCGGCACCGGCGGCTGCGGCGTGGCCTCACCGGTGGGCCGGCCCGAACCGCCCGCCGACGGCGAGGCGCCGGCCGACGGGCTCGCACTCGGACCCGCCGAGGGCGAGGCGCTCCCGCTCGCACCGCCGCTCGGGGTGGCGGTCGGCTCCCGGCTCGGCGGCGTCGTCGCCGGGGCCGAGGCCCCGCCGGACGGCGTGTCCTGCGAGCCGCGCCCGGTGGACGGGCGCTGCGAGGGGACGTCCGGCGGCGCCGGGTCCTTGCGCGTCACCGTGCCGCCGAAGGACGTCCCGCTACCGGACTCGCCCCGCACCGTCGCCGAGAGCGGCTGCTGAGTGGCCACTTCGAACGCCACGATCGGCGTCATCGCCAGGACGAAGACCAGCCCGGAGACCGCCGCGTAGCCCTTCCAGCCCAGCCGCCGGCGCGCCCGCACCACCTGCGGCTCGTTCCACTCCGAGGTGATCGCCGGCGGCCCGGCCGGCTCCCCCGCCGGGCCCTCCCGCTCCGCCGGCACCTGGCGCAGCCCGTTCACCGTCTGGTTCGGCCCGCGGTCCACCGCGTCGCGCAGCTGCTCACCGGTCCGCCGGAACACGTGCTGGAACACCGCGCCGCCGGTGGTGGCCCCGATGCTGACCACCGCCGCGCCCATGATCGTTCCGTACACGCCGAGTTCGGAGGCGAGCAGCGCGCCCACCACCGCGGCCAACGCGCTCGCCGCGACCTGAGCCATGCTCAGATCGATCCGCTTGCGCTCCTCCTTGCCGCCCTCCTCGGCGGGACTCCGCTCCGGCATCAACATCCCTCGGTCCGTACGACTCCGACTCGAACAAGTCTCTCCATCTTGCCCAAAGAAGGACACAAGGGACGAAAATGCGGTTCTCCGCGCCCGGATTGTGTGAAGATGATCACCGTTCATCCGGCGACGGTCCGCCGCCAGGGGCGCGCGCTCTTGAGATTCCCGTGAATCGCGGGAGACTTGAGCGGCGAGCCGCCCCTCCGGATGCCACGAATGGAGTACTGTTCGTAAAGCCCGAGCCTTGGGTCGACTTGTCGACTGTGCCTTCACCGGCAGCTTGACGAAGAGCCACTGAACGGGCACGCACGGCGACGCCGGTCCCGGATCGTCGCGAACACTCCGCGTGCGAGGACGGCCGGGACACCCAGGCGCGACGTCGACGGATGACGTGGCAAAAAGGCAACCGTGCCACAGCGGCGCAGCCGGGCGTAAGCCCGACACGCCGGGGAACTCAGCAAGGTTGTGGCCAGTCGCGAGTGGGCAGGCCACACTCAGTACGGGAGCAGCGACGCAGGTGACGTCGGCAGGCACCACCCGGGAGGTAACCGTGCCCGAACTGCGGGTTGTGGCCGTCAGCAACGACGGCACACGGCTGGTGCTCAAGGCTGCCGACAGCACGGAGTACACCCTCCCCATCGACGAGCGGCTACGCGCCGCCATCCGCGGCGACCGGCCGCGCCTCGGCCAGATCGAGATCGAGGTCGAGAGCCACCTCCGCCCCCGGGACATCCAGGCCCGGATACGAGCCGGAGCCTCCGCCGAGGAGGTCGCCCAGGCCGCCGGCATCTCCGTCGACCGCGTCCGCCGCTTCGAAGGGCCGGTCCTCGCCGAACGCGCCTTCATGGCCGAGCGCGCCCGCAAGACCGCCATCCGCCGCAACGGCGAGTCCCCCGGACCGCAGCTCGGCGAGGCCGTCGCCGAACGGCTCGCCCTGCGCGGCGCCGAGAAGGACACCGAACGCTGGGACTCCTGGCGGCGCGACGACGGCACGTGGGAGGTCATCCTCTACTACCGTGCCGACGGCGAGGGCCGCAGCGCGTCCTGGACGTACGACCCGCCCCGGCGCCTGGTCCAGCCCAACGACGACGAGGCCCGCGCGCTGATCGGCGAGAGCGTCGAGCGCGAGGAGGACTCGGTCTTCCCGTTCATCCCGCGGATCGCCCGGCTCCCCCAGGACCGGCCGCCCCGCCCGATGATCGACCGGCCTTCCGCCGACCGCATCATGTCGGCCCGCGAGGTCCGCGAGTCGCGCGAGGCCACCGCCGAGTCCCGGGACTCGCTGACCAGCCTGCTCGACGTGGTCCCGGCCTTCCGCGGCGACCTCGCCGTCGGCGGCCCCGCCCCGATCGAACCGGTGCCCGCCGAGGTCGCCGAGGAGAACGAGGAGCCGGCCGCGGCCGCCGCACCGGCGGTCGGCGCGGGCTCTGCCTACGCCGACATCCTGATGCCGCGCGCCGTCGCCCCGCACCGCGAACGCCTGGTCGGCACCACCGACCGGCAGGCCGAGGCGGACGGCGTCCGGCCCGGCCGCCGGGCCACCGTGCCCAGCTGGGACGAGATCGTCTTCGGCAGCCGGCGTAAGAAGCAGGAGTAGTACCGACGCCGGAGGGGCGGGAGGCCTGGCCTCCCGCCCCTCCGGCGTGTCCGGGCCGGGACTCAGCCCGGCTGGTCGGTCACCGCCACCGGGCGGCCCGCGTCGCTCGACCACTCGCTCCACGAACCCGGGTACAGCACGGCGTCCAGACCGGCCGCCTCCATCGCCAGGATCTGGTGCGCCGCCGTCACCCCCGAACCGCAGTACACCGCGGCCTTCCGCTCCCCCACGCCGAACGCCCGGAAGCGGTCCAGCAGTTCGGCCGCCGGGCGGAACCGCCCGTCCGGGCCCACGTTCTCCGAGGTCGGCGCCGACACCGCGCCCGGGATGTGCCCGGCCCGCGGGTCCACCGGCTCGGTCTCACCCCGGTAGCGCTCGCCGGAACGGGCGTCCAGCAGCAGGCCGCTGCGCGCCCAGGCCGCCGCGCCGTCCGCGTCCACCGTCGGCAACTGCCCCGGGACGGGCTTGAAGTCGCCCTCCGCCGGCTCCGGCAGCTCGGCCGTCACCGGCAGCCCGGCCGACCGCCAGGCCGCGAAGCCGCCGTCCAGTACCCGGACGTCGCGGTGCCCGGCCCAGCGCAGCAGCCACCAGGCCCGGGCCGCCGCCATCGACGCCGCGCCGTCGTACACCACGACCGGGCGCCCGGAGCTCACCCCGAACCCGCGCATCGCCGCACCGAACTCCTCCGGATCCGGCAGCGGGTGGCGCCCGCCCCGGCCCGGGGCGCCGGGCGGGGCCGCGAGGTCCCGGTCCAGCTCGACGAAGTGCGCACCGGGCAGGTGTCCGGCCCGGTACTCCTCGGCCGCGGTCGGGCCGCCCGGCGCGGCACCGACCAGCTGGTAGCGCACGTCCAGCAGCACCGGCGGCCGCGCGGAGGCGAGCGCCTCCCGCAGCTCGGCCGCGGAGATCAGCGGGGAACCGTCGTTGAAGGTGGTCATGCCGGCCATTGTCGCGCAGCGCGCGCCCCGGGTGCCCGAACCACCGCTCTTTGTGCGCTCTTTGCCGGACTTTCCGCGCGGGTCGAGGGTTGGGCGCGCGCCAGAGTGGAAGCATCACCCTCGCGCGCCCGGATTTCCGTGCGCCAACCACCCGTGAGGAGGCCCGCATTGCCCGCGGTGGAACTCCGACTGGCCCAGGGCACGCCCTGCTGGGTCAGCCTGCTGACCGACGACCTGACCGGCGCCCAGGCCTTCTACGGCGAGCTGCTCGGCTGGACGTACTCCCCCGGGCCGGGCCAACTCGGCGCCTACGTCCGGGCCGAGCTCGACGGCGCCCCCGTCGCCGGCCTCGGCGTCTCCACCGCCACCGGCTTCCCGGTGCAGTGGACCACCTACTTCGCCGTGGACGACGCCGACCGCACCGCCCAACTGGTGCGCGAGTGCGGCGGCACCGTCGCGGTCGGGCCGCTGCAGGCCGAGGCCGCCGGGCGGATGGCCATCGCCTCCGACGTCTCCGGCGCCGTCTTCGGCCTCTGGCAGGGCGAGGAGCACATCGGCCGGGAGGCCGGGACGGAACCCGGCGGCCCCGCCTGGGCCGAACTGCTCACCCCCGACGCCGACGGCGCCGCCGTCTTCTACGGCGCGGTGCTCGACCGTCCGGTCCGGCCCGCCGTCGGCGAGACCGCGCTGCTGGTGCACGGGCGCCCGGTCGCCGGCATCCGCCACCACGCCGACCTGCGCGGCCACCCGCCGCGCTGGCGCACCCACTTCGCCGTCCGGGACGCCGCGCTGACCGCCCGTCACACCGTCGAACTCGGCGGCCGCGTCCTGGTCGAACCGCACGACACCGCCCGCGGCCGGGCCGCCCGGCTGGCCGACCCGCAGGGCGGGCACTTCTCGGTACTCGAAACCGCGGGCTGACGCGCCCAGGCCGGAATGCCTTACGCCTGCTGCTCCTCGAAGGGCAGCACGTCCGGGGAGAGCACCGAGGCGCGCGCGGTCGCGGCGGTCATCCGGCGGCGGTGGTGGCGGCGGCACAGCACCTCGTAGCCGATCTCGTCCTCGCTCACCGAGATGTCGCCGATCACCACCTGGGCGCCCTCGACGACCATCACCCCGCCGACCGTACGGGCGTTGTGGGTCGCCCGCGCACCGCACCAGCACAGCGCCTCGACCTGGAGCACCTCCACCCGGTCGGCCAGCTCGATCAGCCGCTGCGAACCGGGGAACAGCCGGGTGCGGAAGTCGGTGGTGATGCCGAAGGTGTAGACGTCGATGTCCAGTTCGTCGACCACCCGGGCCAGCTGGTCCACCTGCTCGGCGGCGAAGAACTGGGCCTCGTCGCAGATCAGGTAGTCCACCCGGCCGCCCGCCGAGAGCCGCTGCACCACGTGCGCGAGGAAGTCGAAGTCGTCCGTCACCTCGACCGCGTCGGCGCGCAGGCCCAGCCGGCTGGAGATGGTGGCGGCGCCGGCCCGGTCGTTGCGGGTCAGGATGACGCCCTGCCGGCCGCGCGCGGCGTGGTTGTGGTCCATCTGCAGCGCCAGCGTCGACTTGCCGCAGTCCATCGTGCCCGAGAAGAACACCAGTTCAGCCATGGGTGGAGCAAGGGCCTTTCACATCAAGGGGGTTCGGGCGCAGGGAAGTCAAGGCTCCGACTCAGCCCCGGACTTCGAGGAGCGGCACGAACTGCTCGACCGGGGTCATCGAGCCGTGCAGACCGATCATCGCGGACTCGCCGGGCTCGTTGCGGGAGGCGATGATGGCGATGTCGTCGCGCGCCGCGGCGACCACGTCGCCGATCCGCCGGTACACCCGCTCGTCGACGGTCGGGCCGAACCAGCCCGCCGCGATCGCCTCGTCCCGGGTGGCCACCCACATCCGGTCGCCAAGCACCTCGCTCCAGACCGTGTGCACGTCGGCCGCTGCACCCGGCACCGCGTACACGTGCCGGGCCCGGCCCTCGCCGCCGAGCAGGGCGACGCCTGCGCCGAGCTCCCAGTCCTCGTCGAAGTCGATCCGGTCCTCGGGGGCGATGTCGATCATGCCGTGGTCCGCCGTCACGTACATCGCCGAACGCGGCGGCAGCTGCTCGGCCAGCCGACGGGCCAGCCGGTCCACCGCGTCCAGCGTCATCCGCCACTCGTCGGAGTCCACCCCGAAGCGGTGGCCGGCGCCGTCCAGCTCGCTGACGTAGGTGTACACCAGCGCCCGGTCGTGCTCGGCCAGCCAGGAGGCGGCCAGGTCCATCCGCTCCTCGCCGGTGGTGCGGCCCAGGAAGGTGCCGCCGGACAGCGCCACCCTGGTCAGCGGGGTCTGGGCGAACAGCGGGGAGGACACCTGGGCGGTCGCCACCCCGGCCCGGTGGGTCTGCTCGAACACCGTCGGGTACGGCTGCCAGACGTGCGGGTCGGTGTGCGGCTGCCAGCGCAGCTGGTTCATCAGGTAGTCGGTGCCCGGCACCGCCACCGTGTACCCGGCCAGGCCGTGCAGGCCCGGCGGCGTACCCGTGCCGACCGAGGCCAGCGAGGTCGCGGTGGTCGACGGGAAGCCCGCGGTCAGCGGACGGCCGGAGCCGCCCATCGAGCTCCCGGCCAGCGAGGACAGGAACGGCGCGTACTCGGGGTGGCGCAGCAGCAGCTCCCAGCCGAGGCCGTCCACCAGGAACACCACCGCCCGGTCGGCCGGGGCGATCGGCAGCGTCGCGGTGAACCCCGGGACGCCCAGCCCCGCCGCCACCGAGGGCAGCAGGTCGCAGAGCGAGCCGCTGCCGTACGGGGGCGCGGGAGCGGCGGCCGGGTCGAGGATCTCGAAGGCGTCGTAGCCGTCGGAGGGTGCGAAGGACATGGAACCGGATTCGTAGCGGGCGGGACCGCGGGCAGGAGCGCGATCGGGAACGGCGGGGGCTCGGACGGGACCGCGGTCGGGAACGACGGCGCTCAGCCGGGAGCGACGGGCTCGGCCGGGGCCTCAGACCCGGGGAGCGTTGTCGATCGTCGCGTCGGACAGCGCCCGGGCGAACACCAGCGCCTGGGCCACCGTCTCCGGGCCGTCGCCGGCCTCGCTCACCCGCAGCGAGAGGTCGTCGGCCGTCGCCGAGCCGGTGTAGCCGTGGTCGGCCTCGCAGTTCGGGTCCGAGCAGCCGGCCGGCTCCAGGTCCAGGCGCTGCACCGCGCCCCAGCCGATGGTCAGCACGACCTCGCGCGGCAGCGTCCCCGGCGTGTACGTCTCCGGGTTCGCCACCATCCGGCTCAGCACGACCGAGCCGATCCGGTCCAGCCGGACGCTCTCCGTCGAGGTCGTGGCGAACGGCACCGCGGGGCTGCCCGCGTCGCCGGACTGCTCGTCGGTGTGGCTCACCACGAAGCGGGTCGGGGTCAGCACCAGCACCGTCACGTGCCGGCGCACCTCGTTGGAGTCGAAGGTCGTCTCCTGGTGCACCAAGTAGGAGCTGATCGGCTCCGGGCCCACCGCGGCCTCCACCGCCTCGGACACCAGGGCCGGGTAGTAGCCGCTGCGCTCGATCGCCGAGCGCAGGTCCTGAGTGGTGGTGGTACCGGTCTTCGCCATAACTCCATCCTGGCATGGTCCGCCGACGAAGCGGGCGGCGCGGCGCCGAGCTTCGGACATCAGCGCCCACGGGCAGGCGCAACCAAGGAAGGTTACAGCGTGCTCATCGCGCGCGGGCCCAGATCGCTGCGGACGGGCAGCGGTGCGACCCGCACCCGCGCCCCCAGGATCGCCAGTCCGTGCGGGGCGACGACCACCGGTTCGAGGTCCACCGAGGCGATCTCCGGTACGTCGTCCACCAACTGCGACACCCGCAGCAGCAGCTCCTCCAGCGCGGCGGTGTCCACCGCCTCGGCACCGCGCCAGCCGAACAGCAGCGGCGCCGCCCGCACCTCGCGGATCAGCCCGGCGACGTCCTGGTCGGTGGCCGGGACGAGGCGGTGGGCCACGTCGCCCAGCAGTTCGGCGGGGGCGCCGGCCAGGCCGAAGGAGAGGATCGCGCCGACGGCCGGGTCGACCGTGGCGCCGATCACGGTGTCCACGCCGCGCGGGGCCAGCCGCTGCACCACCAGCTGGGCCTCGGCCGCGCCGCCGAGCAGGGCGTCCAGCTCGCGGTGGGCGCGGCGCAGGCCCGCCTCGCCGGTCAGGTCCAGCCGGACGCTGCCCAGGTCGGGGCGGTGGCGCAGGTGCGGGGCGGTCGCCTTCAGGGCCACCGGGTAGCCGAGCTGCCCGGCGGCCCGGACGGCCTCCTGCTCGTCCGGGGCTGGCAGCGTGGGCGAGACGTCGATGCCGTAGCGGGCCAGCAGCAGCCGGGCCTCGGCGTCGGACAGGGTGATCCGGGCGCCACCGGGCTGGGTGCGCGCGGCTACCGCGGCACGGGTGCTCAGCGCCGTGTCCACCAGGGCGCGGGCGCCGGGCTCGTCGATCCGGTCCAGGTCGGGGACGCGCGCCGTCTCCTCCGCCTCGGCGGTGCGGCGGCGCCACTGGGCGTAGTGCACGGCGTGCGCGAGGGCGCGCACGGCCCGCTCGGGCGCCGCGTAGGCCGGGATGCCGCCGGGGCGCAGCCGGGTCGGCAGGTCGGTCAGGGCCAGGTGGGCCAGCACCAGGGGCTTGCCCAACTCCCGCGCCCGCTCGCCCGCTTCGAGCAGGGCGGTGGCGATCTCCGGGTCGTCCGAGCCCATCTCGGGATCGTCCGGGCCGGTCAGCCGGCCGCCCATGAAGGCGTGCGCGGAGGTGCCGATCGGGGGGATCGCGACGGCGATCACCGCGTCCACGGCCGGATCGCTGAGCGCGACGTCCAGCGCGATCCGGAAGTTCTCGCCGGTCGCGGCCGTGGTGAGGTCGACCGGCGTGCGCGGCCGCAGCCCGGCGCTCAGGCAGGTGTCGTAGGTGAGCAGGCCCAACGAGTCGGAGTTGCCGACCACGGCGACCCGGTCGCCGGGCGGCAGCGGCTGCTGGGCGAGCAGCTCACCGGTGTCGAACAGTTCGGTGATGGTCGCCACCCTGGTGACCCCGGCCTGTTCGAACAGCGCGTCCACGGTGGCGTCGTGCAGGCCGGTGGCGGTGGCCGGGACGGCGTGGCCGGGCGGCAGGCTGCCGGTGTGGCGGGCCCCCTTGACCACGACCACCGGCTTGGCGGTGGCCAGCCGGCGCGCGATCCGGGTGAACTTGCGGGGGTTGCCGAAGGACTCCAGGTAGAGCAGCACCACCTCGGTGGCGTCGTCCTCGGCCCAGTACTGGAGGAAGTCGTTGCCGGAGACGTCCGAGCGGTTGCCGACCGAGGCGAAGGAGGAGACCCCGAGGCCCCGCCGGTGGGCGGACTCCAGCAGGGCCACGCCGATCGCCCCGGACTGGCAGAAGATCCCGAAGCCGCCGCGATCGGGCAGGTGCGGGGCGAGCGAGGCGTTCAGCGGGCGGTCGGGGTCGGTGTTGATCAGGCCGAAGGCGTTCGGGCCGACCACCCGCATGCCCGCCGCGCGGGCCTGGCGCACCAGGGCGCGCTGACGGTCCCGGCCCTCCGGGCCGGTCTCCGCGTAACCGGCGGTGACCACCACCAGGCCCTGCACGCCGTGGGCGCCGCACTCGGCGACGGCCGCCGGGACGACGCTCTCGGGGACGGCGATCACCGCGAGGTCCACCGGCCCGGGAATGTCCAGAATCGAACGGTGCACCGGGACGCCGTCCAGTTCGGTGCCGGGCGGAGCACTGCGGTTCACCGCGTAGACGGTGCGCGGGGCGCCCTTGGACTCGTACCGGCTCGCGAACTCGGTGTCGAAGCTGCCGAGCAGGTCGCGCAACAGGGCCCGGCCGACGGTCTGCGGATTGCGGGAGACCCCGATCACGGCCACCGAGCGCGGGGTCAGCAGCCGCTGCACCGAGCGGGCCTCGGCACGGTGCTCGCGGGCGCGCATCACGGCGAGCGAGCGGTCGGTCTGTTCGAGGTCGAACTCCAGGTGCACCACGCCGTCGGCGAAGCTGCGGTGCTGGGTGTAGCCGGCGTCGGTGAAGACCTTCACCATCTTGCGGTTCTCCGGCAGCACCTCGGCCTGGAAGCGGCGGATACCCCGCTCCTGGGCCACCGCCGCGATGTGCTCCAGCAGCGCGGAGGCCACGCCGCGGCCCTGGTGGGCGTCCTGGACCAGGAAGGCGACCTCGGCGTCCGTGCCGTCGTCGGAGGGGCGGCCCTCGGCGTCGATCCGGTCGTAGCGGACGGTCGCGATGAAGTGGTCGCGGACCACCACGGCGAGGCCGACCCGGTTCACGAAGTCGTGGTGGGTGAAGCGGCGGACGTCCTTGTCGGAGAGCCGCGGGTAGGGGGCGAAGAAGCGGAAGTACTTGGACTGGTCCGAGACCTGTTCGTAGAACTCCACCAGGCGCCCGGCGTCGCCCGGGGTGATCGGCCGGATCCGGGCCGTGCCGCCGTCGCGCAGCAGGACGTCGGCTTCCCAGTGCTGCGGATAGTCGGGTTGCTCGGGGTTCGCCACCGCGGGGTCTTCCACATTCGTCAGGTTATCCGGCGGCGAGCCGAATGGCGCCGGGTGCGTGCCCACGGCAGGGTGGACAGGGCCGCTGGCCGGGCCTTATGCCCCGAAAAGAAACAATCACAAGTCCCGAACGCGACGCCTCGCAGGGGTTGTCTGCGTGCAACACTGGTCTAGACAACACGGTCGTTTCCCCCGCTCCCCGAGCACGGCCGTGACCAGCTTCACCGGAAAGGCACGTCTCATGGCCGAGCGCCGCGTCACCATCGGTTGGGCCGAGGGCCTGCACGCCCGTCCCGCCTCCGTCTTCGTCCGGGCCGTCACGGCCACCGGCGTGCCGATCACCATCGCCAAGCCGGGCGGCAACCCCGTCAACGCCGCCTCCATGCTCGGCCTCCTCGCCCTGGGCGCCCAGGGCGGCGACGAGGTCATCCTGGCCTCCGACGCCCCCGGCGCCGACGAGGCCCTCGACCGCCTCGCCAAGCTCGTCGCCGAAGGCCTCGACGAGCTCCCGGCCGCGGCCTGAGCCGCGACGTGACCGAGGCCCCCGGGATCACCCCGGGGGCCTCTTCCGTTCATCAGCCCTTGACGCAGATCACCTGCTTGAGGTGCGCGACCACCTCGACCAAGTCCTTCTGCTGTTCGATGACCTTGTCGATGGACTTGTAGGCGCCCGGGATCTCGTCCACCACGCCGCTGTCCTTGCGGCACTCCACGCCCTTGGTCTGCTCGGCCAAGTCCCGCGTGGTGAACCGCTTCTTCGCGGCGGTGCGGCTCATCTTGCGGCCGGCGCCGTGCGAGGCGGAGTTGAACGACGCCTTGTTGCCCAGGCCGCGGACGATGTACGAACCGGTGCCCATCGAGCCCGGGATGATCCCGTAGTCGCCGGAGCCGGCCCGGATCGCGCCCTTACGGGTCACCAGCAGGTCGACGCCGTCGTACCGCTCCTCCGACACGTAGTTGTGGTGGCAGCTGATCACCTCGTCGAAGGTGACCTTCGCCTTCGTGAACTCACCCCGGACGACGTCCTGGAAGAGCGCCATCATCATCGCGCGGTTGTGCTTCGCGTACTCCTGCGCCCAGAAGAGGTCCTGACGGTAGTCGGCCATCTCCGGGGTCTTCGCGAGGAAGACCGCCAGATCCCGGTCGACCAGGCCCTGGTTGTGCGACAGCGAGCGGGCGACGCCCATGTGGTGCTCCGCCAGCTCCTTGCCGATGTTGCGGGAGCCGGAGTGCAGCATCAGCCAGACCGCATCAGTCGTATCGACACACAGTTCTATGAAGTGATTTCCTCCGCCGAGCGTCGCCATCTGCTGCATCGCCCGCTCGCGGCGCCACTTGACGTCCTCCGCGATGTCGTCGAAGCGGTGCCAGAAGTCGTCCCAGCCCTCCGTGCGGAAGCCGCGCAGCTTGGCCGGGTCGACCGGGTCGGTGTGCAGGCCGCGGCCGACCGGGATGGCCTGCTCGATCTTGGAGCGCAGGTCGGAGAGGTCGTCCGGAAGGTCCTTGGCGGTGAGGGAGGTCTTCACCGCGCTCATCCCGCAGCCGATGTCGACGCCGACCGCCGCCGGGCAGACCGCGTCCTTCATCGCGATGACGGAGCCGACCGTCGCACCCTTGCCCAGGTGGACGTCCGGCATCACGGCGAGGCCGTGCAGCCACGGCAGGGAGCTGATGTTGCGCAGCTGCTGGAGGGCCGCGCCCTCGACCGTCGCCGGGTCGGTCCACATCCGGATCGGGACGCGGATGCCGGGTACTTCGGTGTACGACATGGGTGAACGACCTCCAGAGGTCGGGTAGTTCGGGGAAGGAGCTGCCGCGCGAAAGAGAATCCCGGTGCGGCTCGGGGAAGTTCGGGGGGCGACCGCGCTCAGGCAGCCGTGGCGAGGCATGGGAGATACGGCCTCGGGGAGCGTCGTCGTATGGCTTGCTCGACCCGCATGGTGACCGCCTCCCTTCGCTGCTCGCAGTTCGCACGTGTTGTGCGTCGGGGAACATCTATCCACGGAACGGGCCGGGCCCGCAACGGATTTACGAACGCGTCCGGCCCGGCGGAGCGAAGGTGCTCCACCGGGCCGGAGGGGATGCCGGAAGGCGTCAGCTGACGACGGTGACCTCGCCGATCCCCAGCGCCCGCACGTCCGCCTCGATCGCGGCGGCGTCGCCGACCAGCACGGTGACCAGGCGCTCCGGCGGGAAGGCCGCGACCACGGCCTCGGTGGCCGCCGCGGTGGAGAGTTCGGCCAGCTGCCGGTAGACCTCGGCCTGGTAGTCGTCGGCGAGGTACTGCTCGACCTGGTCGGCCAGGGTGCCGGCGACCGAGCCCGCGGTCTCGTACTTCAGCGGCGCGACGCCGACCAGGAACTGCACGGCCTCGTCGCGCTCGGCGTCGGTGAGGCCCTCGGCGGCGAGGGTGCGCAGGATGGTCCAGGTGTCGGCGAGCGCGGGGGCGGTGGAGGCGGTGTCCACCGAGCCGCTGATGGCGATCAGCGAGCGCCCGCTGCCGTCGGCGGCGGAGCGCAGCGGCTGGGCGAAGGCGCGGACGCCGTAGGTGTAGCCCTTCTCCTCGCGCAGGACGCGGTCGAGGCGGGAGGTGAGGGTGCCGCCGAGGCAGTAGGTGCCGAGGATCTGGGCGGCCCAGACCGGGTCGTGGCGGTCGGGGCCGATCCGGCCGATCAGCAGCTGGGTCTGGACGGAGCCGGGGCGGTCGACGATGAGGACGCGGCCGCGGTCGTCGCCGGTGACGGGGGCGTGGGCGGAGGGCTCGGCGGTGGTGCCGGTCCAGGTGCCGAGGGTGCTCTCCAGCAGGGCGGGCAGGTCGACGCCGGTGAGGTCGCCGACCACCACGACGGTGGTGGTGGCGGGGCGCACGTGGGCGTCGTAGAAGGCCTTGACGGCGGCGCGGTCGATCGACTTGACGGTGTCGGCGGTGCCGCTGCGGGGCCGGGAGAGGCGGTCCGCGGCCTCGAAGAGCTCGGCGTAGAGGGCCTTGGCGGCGCGCCGGGCGGGGTTGGCCTGCTCGTGGACGATCTCGTCGAGGCGGTTGGCGACCAGGCGCTCGATCTCCTCCGCCGGGAGGGCGGGGGCGCGCAGGGCGTCGGAGAGCAGGGTGAGGCCGCGCTGGAGCCGGGAGGCGGGGACTTCGAGGGCGACCCGGATGCAGGGGTGGTCGGCGTGGGCGTCGAGGGTGGCCCCGGCGCGCTCCAGCTCGCCGGCGAACTCCTCGGCGGTGAGGGTGTCGGTGCCCTCGTTGAGGGCGCGGGCGAGGATGGCGGCGACGCCGTCGAGGCCCTCGGGCTCGGCCGCGAGCGGGGCGTCGAGGAGGACCTCGACGGCGACCAGCTGCTGGCCGGGCCGGTGGCAGTGCAGCACGGTGATGCCGTTGCCGAGGGCGGCCCGCTCGGGGGCGGGGAAGGCCCAGGGGCTGGGGGTGCCGGGCTGGGGCTGGGGGTGGAAGGTCATCGCGGGGACGTAGTCGGTGCTCATACGGCGGCACCCTCCTCTTCGGAAGCGGCGTCGGAAGCGTCGTCGGCGGCGGTCGCGGTCGGCTCGTACACGAGGACGGCCCGGTTGTCGGGGTGGAGCCGGGCCTTGGCGACGGCCTGGACCTCCTCGGCGGTGACGTCGAGGACCTTGGGGAGGGCGTCGTTCAGCAGCTTGGGGTCGCCGAACAGGACGGCGTAGCGGCAGAGTTCGTCGGCGCGGCCGGCGACAGTGGTGAGCCGGTCGAGCCACTCGCGCTCGATCTGGGCCTGGGCGCGCTCGAGTTCCTCGGGGGTGGGGCCCTCGGCGGCGAAGCGGGCGAGCTCCTCGTCGACGGCGGCGTCGATCTGCGCGATGGTGGCGTCGCCGGAGGTCTTGACGTCGAGCCAGCCGAGGCTGGGGGCGCCGGCGAGGCGCAGCAGGCCGAAGCCGGCGGCGACGGCGGTGCGGTCGCGGCGGACGAGCCGGTTGTAGAGCCGGCTGGACTCGCCGCTGCCGAGGATGGTGAGCGCGAGGTCGGCGGCGTCGGCCTCCCGGGTGCCGTCGTGCGGCAGGCGGTAGGCGGCCATCAGGGCGCGGGAGGGGACGTCCTCGGCGAGTTCCTGGCGCAGCTCGCGGCCGATGGTGTCGGGGAGTTCGCCGGAGCGCGGGGGCTGCTTGCCGTCGTGCGCGGGGATGGAGCCGAAGTACTTCTCGACCCAGGCGATGGTCTGCTCGGGGTCGATGTCGCCGACCACGGAGAGCACCGCGTTGTTGGGCGCGTAGTAGGTGCGGAAGAACGTCCGGGCGTCCTCGAGGGTGGCGGCGTCGAGGTCGGCCATGGAGCCGATCGGGGTGTGGTGGTACGGGTGCCCGTCGGGGTACGAGAGCGCGGTGAGCTTCTCGAAGGCGGTGCCGTACGGGACGTTGTCGTAGCGCTGGCGGCGTTCGTTCTTGACGACGGCGCGCTGGTTCTCCATGGACGCGTCGTCGAGGGCGGCGAGCAGCGAGCCCATGCGGTCGGCCTCCAGCCAGAGGGCGAGCTCCAGCTGGTGGGCGGGCATGGTCTCGTAGTAGTTGGTGCGCTCGAAGCTGGTGGTGCCGTTGAGCGAGCCGCCGGCGCCCTGGACGAGCTCGAAGTGGCCGTTGTTGGAGACGTTGGCGGAGCCCTGGAACATCAGGTGCTCGAAGAGGTGGGCGAGGCCGGTGCGGCCCTTGACCTCGTGGCGGGAGCCCACGTCGTACCAGAGGCAGACCGCGGCGACCGGGGTGAGGCGGTCCTCGGAGAGGACGACACGCAGGCCGTTGGCCAGGCGGTGCTCGGTGATGGCGATGCCTCGGCTGGAGGCGGGGGCCGGGTTGGCCATGCGCTCGGGTCCTTCCCGTCGTCGATGTCGGGGTTCGTGTGGCGTCCCCCATTGTGGTGCAACGCGTGGGGGGCGTGTTTGTGTCCGCGCGGAAGCGGCGTTCGCCAGGGGCGGAAGAGGGCCGCTGACCGGGAGTGTCGGCGCGAGGGTCCACAATGGGGGCGCCGTGCCCTGTCGGTCGCGCCCGGTTGACGGGTCGCGGCGGCAGGACGGTGAATCAGGGAGCCGGGGCGGCGAAGCCCGTCCGGTGACCGACCCGGCCGGCCCACGACCGACCGACGACACAGCCAGCGACACGTAAGGGAGCCCCGCCGCGATGGCCCGCCGCAGTTCGCAGACCCCGCCGCCCGGAGACTTCGAGGAGCGGATCCTCGACGTCGACGTCGTGGACGAGATGCAGGGCTCCTTCCTGGAGTACGCCTACTCGGTGATCTACTCGCGTGCGCTGCCCGACGCGCGGGACGGTCTGAAGCCGGTGCACCGCCGGATCCTGTACCAGGCCAACGAGATGGGCCTGCGTCCGGACCGCGCGCACGTGAAGTGCGCGCGCGTGGTGGGCGAGGTGATGGGCCGGCTGCACCCGCACGGCGACCAGTCGATCTACGACTCGGTGGTGCGCATGGCGCAGCCGTTCTCGATGCGGCTGCCGCTGATCGACGGGCACGGCAACTTCGGTTCGCTGGGCAACGACGACCCGCCGGCCGCGATGCGGTACACCGAGTCGCGGCTGACGGCCGCCTCGATGGCGATGGTGGAGTCGATCCACGAGGACACCGTCGACTTCGGGCCGAACTACGACGGCAGCGAGCAGGAGCCGATGGCGCTGCCGGCCGCGTTCCCGAACCTGCTGGTGAACGGCGCGACGGGCATCGCGGTGGGCATGGCGACGAACATGCCACCGCACAACCTGTCCGAGGTGGTGGCCGCGGCCCGGCACCTGATCAAGCACCCGACCGCGGACCTGGACACGCTGATGCGGTTCGTGCCCGGTCCGGACCTGCCGACGGGCGGGCGGATCGTGGGCCTGTCGGGCATCCGGGACGCGTACGAGTCGGGCCGCGGCACCTTCAAGATCCGGGCCACCACGACGATCGAGAACGTCACGGCGCGCCGCAAGGGCATCGTGGTGACCGAGCTGCCGTACAACGTCGGCCCGGAGAAGGTCATCTCGAAGATCAAGGACCTGGTCAACGCGAAGAAGCTGCAGGGCATCGCGGACGTCAAGGACCTGACCGACCGCGAGCACGGGCTGCGGCTGGTGATCGAGGTGAAGAACGGCTTCGTGCCGGAGGCGCTGCTGGAGCAGCTCTACAAGTTGACGCCGTTGGAGGAGACCTTCGGCATCAACAACGTGGCGCTGGTGGACGGGCAGCCGCTGACGCTGGGCCTCAAGGAGCTGCTGGAGGTCTACGTCGACCACCGGTTCACCGTGGTGCGCCGGCGCAGCGACTTCCGCCGCCGCAAGCGGGAGGAGCGGCTGCACCTGGTCGAGGGCCTGCTGGTGGCCCTGGTCGACATCGACGAGGTCATCGCGATCATCCGGTCGAGTGACAACGCCCAGCAGGCGAAGGAGCGCCTGATGGAGCGCTTCTCGCTGTCGGAGACGCAGACCGGCTACATCCTGGACACCCCGCTGCGCCGGCTGACCAGGTTCGACCGGGTGGAGCTGGAGCAGGAGAAGGCGAAGCTGACCGCGGAGATCGCGGAGCTGACCGAGATCCTGGACTCGGACAGCAGGCTGCGCAGTGTGGTGTCCTCCGAACTGGGCGCGGTGTCCAAGCAGTTCGGGACGGAGCGGCGCACGGTGCTGCTGGAGGCGGGGGCGGCTCCGTCGGCGGCGCTGGCGGTGCCGCTGGAGGTGGCGGACGACCCGTGCCGGGTGCTGCTGTCCTCGACCGGGCTGCTGGCGCGGACGGCGGACGGCGAGCCGTTCGAGCTGTCGGAGAAGCGGGCGAAGCACGACGTGATCGTGTCGGCGGTGCCGGCCACGGCGCGGGCGGACGTGGGTGTGGTGACGTCCGCGGGCCGGGTGCTGCGGCTGCCGGTGATCGACCTGCCGGCGCTGCCGCCGATGCCCTCGCCGACGCTGGCGGGCGGGGCCGCGGTGGAGGAGTTCCTGCGGCTGGAGGCCGGGGAGCGGGTGCTGGCGCTGACCACGCTGGACGAGTCCTCGCCGGGGCTGGCGCTGGGCACGGTGCAGGGTGTGGTGAAGCGGGTGGTGCCGGAGTGGCCGGCGAACAAGGACGAGTTCGAGGTGATCGCCCTCAAGGACGGCGACGCGCTGGTGGGCGCGGTCGAACTGCGCACCGGCGAGGAGGACTTGGTCTTCATCACCTCGGACGCCCAGCTGCTGCGCTACCCGGCGGGTCAGGTCCGGCCGCAGGGCCGTCCGGCGGGCGGCATGGCGGGCGTCAAGCTGTCGGACGGCGCCCGGGTGCTGTCGTTCACGGCGGTGGACCCGGCCGTGGACGCGGTGGTGGTCTCGGTGGCGGGTGCCTCGGGCACGCTGTCCGGTGACGAGCAGTCGTCGTGGAAGGTCACCCCGTTCGAGCAGTACCCGCGCAAGGGCCGGGCGACCGGCGGTGTCCGCTGCCAGCGCTTCCTGCGCGGCGAGGACGGCCTGGCGTTCGCCTGGGCGGGTGCCGCCCCGGCCCGGGCCGCCGGTGCCAAGGGCGCGCCGGTCGACCTGCCGGAGCGCGATCCCCGCCGGGACGGCTCGGGCACGCCGGTGACGGCGCCGATCGAGGTGGTGGCCGGTCCGGCGTGAGCTCGGACCGGTCCTGAGGCCGGGTAACGGGGGGCGGGGTGCCTACGGGTGCCCCGCCCCCCGGCGTGTCCGGGACCGGCGCGCCCTGGGCCCCTGCCCCGGCGAGGCACCCTTCCGGACCCCTGGGCGGGCCGGACCGCTGAGGGTAGCCTTGCCCGGGTGAGCACTTGTGCGACCCTCTCGCGTGAACTTTCGGAGCCGCTGACCGCCACGGCGGCGGTGGCGACCACCTGGCTGCTGCTGGAACAGAGCGGCCCGTGGGGTGCGAAAGCACTGGGTGAGAGCCACCTGGACCAAGCAGTCGGGCGCGCGCTGGAGGCCGCCGCGGCGGGCACCGGCGTACGGGTGGCCCTGATCCGGCGGCCGGGCCGGCACGCGGACTGCCTGCCGACGGCGCGACACGAGGTGGTCGTGGCGCACACGGTGCCGGGCCGCGGCTGGGTCCGCCGGGCGCAGGTGACGGACCCGGCGGAGCTGCTGGAGCTGGACTTCGCCGCGCTGGGCGCCGGTGACCACGGGGGTTTCGGGGCGGAGCACGTCGGCGGCCCGCTGGCGCTGGTGTGCACCAACGGCCGCCGGGACCGCTGCTGCGCACTGCTGGGCCGTCCGCTGGCCGCGGAGCTGGCGGCGGCCGGGCACAGCGAGGTGTGGGAGGTCACCCACCTGGGCGGGCACCGCTTCGCCCCCACGATGCTGGTGCTGCCGTACGGCTACGCGTACGGGCGACTGACGCCGGAGAGCGCCAAGGAGGTGCTGGCGGCGACGGCGGCCGGGCACATGGTGCCGGAGTGGTCCCGCGGCTGCTCGGGCTGGGAGCGGCCGGGCCAGGCGGCCGAGCACGCGGTGCGGCTGGCGATCGGCGAGACCGCGGTGGACGCGCTGACCCTGGCGCAGCGGCCGGACGGCCCGGGCCGCTGGCTGGTGGCGGTGATCCACCGGGACGGGCGGGCCTGGGAGGTGGACGTGATCGAGTCGGTGAGCGAGCCGGCCCGTCCGGAGAGCTGCGGCAAGGCGGCGGGGACGCCGTCCCGGATGGACGTGCTCTCCGTACGGGGGATCTGAACGGTACGGGAATCCGAGCGGTACGGGGATCCGAACACCGCGGCGGCCCCGCGCCCGTGGGGGTGAGCGCGGGACCGCGGCGGCGGAGCGTCAGCCGGCGGCCTGGCCGACGAACTCCGTGGTGTAGGTCTTGGACAGGTCGATCGTCCCCTCCTTGCCCTTGACGTCGGGGTGGAAGGCGGCGAGCACCGCGAGCACCGTCCCGGGCCCGTCGGCGGGCATCACCCCGTCGGTGGTGAACATCGGCAGGGTGGACTTGATCGCCGCCGCGTACTGCTCGGCGCCGCCCTGCGCGTAGTCGGCGGGCATCTTCGCGGCGATCTCCTCGGGGCTGTGGGTGGACATCCACTTGAGGGTCTTGACGAAGGCGTTGGTGAGCTTCTGGGTGGTGTCCTTGTTCTTCTCGACCCACTCGGTGTTCATGTACAGCGAGGACGACGGGTAGAGCCCGCCGAGCGCCTGGCGCGAGCCCTCGGGGGTGCGCATGTCGTAGAGGATCTTGCCGAGGCCCTTGTCGAGGACGGTGGCGACGGTCGGGTCGGTGGTCATCCCGGCGTCGATGCTGCCCTGCTGGAGGGCGGCGATGAAGGTCTGGCCGGCGCCGACCGCGATCGGGCTGAACTCGCTGACGGAGGCGCCGTTCTTGACCGCGAGGTACTTGGTGAGGAAGTCGGTGGAGGAGCCGATGCTGGTGACGCCGAGCTTCCTGCCCTTGAAGTCGGCGCCGGACTTGATGGCGTCGGCCTGCTTGGTGGAGACCAGTTCGACCTCGCCGGGGGCCTGGGCGAACTGGACCACGGACTCGACGTGCTTGCCCTTGGCCTGGAGGTCGATGGTGTGGTCGTAGAAGCCGACGGCGCCCTGGACGTCGCCGGCCAGCAGCGCGGTGGTGGCGTTGACGCCGGCCGGCTCGGTGAGCAGTTCGACGTTGACGCCGGCCTCGGCGAAGTAGCCGAGCCGCTGGGTGAGCATCGCGGGCAGGTAGATGACCTTGTCCAGGCCGCCGACCATGATCTTGACCTTGGGGCCGTCGACCTGCTGCCCGGCCGGCGCGGCGCCGTGGGTCGAGGTGGCGGCGTCGTTGGCGCAGGCGGCGAGCGGGAGGAGCAGGGCGGCGGCGAGGACGACCGTAAGGACTCTGCTCGTCGGGTTCGGGCGCATCGTGGGGGAACCTCTCGGTACGTACGGGCGGGGGGAGTTCAGCGGCCGTCGCCCGCGTCGGCGGGCTTCCAGCGGAAGAGTCTCTTCTCGGCGAAGGTCAGCAGCCCCTCGGTGAGCAGCGCGACGACGGCGAGGATGGTCATGGCGGCGTACACCCCGGCCGCGTTGAAGGTGCCCTGGGCGGCGGCGACCAGCAGGCCGAGGCCCTTGGTGGCGCCGATGTACTCGCCGACGATCGCGCCGATCAGCGCGAAGCCGAAGCTGACGTGCAGGCTGGTGAAGATCCAGGTGGTGGCGGCGGGGATGACCACCTGAAGGGTGACCCTGCGGTTGTCGGCGCCCAGGATGCGGGCGTTGGCGACCAGGTTGCGGTCCACCTCGCGGGCGCCCTGGAAGGCGTTGAAGAACACCGGGAAGAACACCAGCACCACCGCGGAGGCGACCTTGGAGGCCGGGCCGAGGCCGAACCAGATCAGGAAGATCGGGGCGAGCACGATCCGCGGGATCGCGTTGAGCACCTTGATGTACGGCCCGAACACATCGGCCAGGAAGCGGATCCGGCCGAGCGCGATGCCCAGCAGCACACCGCCGACCACGCCGATCACCCAGCCGGTGAGGGCCTCGTACAGGGTGTAGCCGATCTGCTCGCCGAGCGAGCCCTGGGCGGTGCCGTGGGTGGTCCACTGCCAGATCTGGTCCCAGATCCTCGACGGCTGCGAGAAGTTGAACGGGTCGATGACCTCGGTGCGGGCGCACACCTCCCAGAGGCCGAGGAAGGCGACCAGCACCCCGATCCGGGCCGCGTAGACGGTCAACTTCCGGTTGCGGGACGCCCGTTCGCGGGCCTCGGTCCTGCTGGTGACGGCCGGGGGCTTCCCGGCGGCGGTCGAAGCGGTCTCGGACGCGGTCTCAAGCGGCACGACCCGCTCCTCTCTCCCGGGTGATGCGCACCTCTTCGCCGAGCGAGGCCCAGATCTCGCGGTACAGCTCGACGAACCTCGGTTCCAGCCGGACGGCCTCCACGGTGCGCGGTCGTGGCAGGTCGACGGTGAAGACCTCCTTGACGGTGGCCGGCCCGGCCGTCATCACGACGACCCGGTCGGCGAGCGCGATGGCCTCGTCCAGGTCGTGGGTGACGAACACGACCGAGGCTGCGTTTCTGGAAGAACCCGTCCCCGCCCACAGCTCCAGCAGCTGGTCGGACATCAGGGCGCGGGTCTGCACGTCCAGCGCCGAGAACGGCTCGTCCATCAGCAGGATGGTCGGGTCGTTGACGAAGGTCTGGGCGAGTGCGACGCGCTTGCGCATGCCGCCGGACAGCTGGTGCGGGTAGCGGTCCTCGAAGGCGGCCAGGCCGACCCGGGCCAGCCAGTCCCGGGCCCGCTCCCTGGCCTCGGCGGCGGGCACGCCGCGGAAGCGCGGCCCGGCCATCACGTTGGACAGCACGGTCCGCCAGGGGAAGACGGCGTCCTGCTGGAAGACGAACCCGACCTTGGGGTCGATCCCGCGCACGGGCTCGCCGTACACCCGGACCTCGCCCTCGGTGGGCTCCTCCAGACCGCTGACCAGGGTCAGCGTGGTGGACTTGCCGCAGCCGGTGGGGCCGACGACGGCGACGAACTCGCCCTGGGCGACGGTCAGATCGAGATCGCGGACGGCGGTGTGCAGCGCACCGGAGGGGGTGCGGAAGCGTTTCGTCGCGCCGGTCAGCTCGATCGCCGGGGTATCGGTCATTCATTCCTCCCGGGTCAGTGCTTGCCCCGGAAAGGTAGGAGCGGTCCGGGCCCCGGCGGGAGCCTTCTCCGCGTAGTGCGACTTCTCCGCATTGAGGGGTGTTCTGCTCCTTTTGCTTCCGCTACAACTGCGGGGACGCGGGCTGACAGAAACACATCGGAAACATAGGGTGTGCCGACCCCACCCCTACCGGACCCCGCCCCCACCGGACCCCACCCCCACCGGACCCCATCCCTGCCGACCCCCACCTGCCGGACCCCGCCCCCGCCGAGAGGAGGCCCGGATGAAGCTCCCCCACTGGCCCCGCCGGGTCTTCGCCCAGCTCCTGCTGAGCCAGACCGTCGTCACCGTCGGCGTCACCGCCGTGACCGCCGGGCTGTTCCTGGCCCCGGTCAGCAACGAACTGGACCACGACGCGATGCAGCGCGCGCTGTCCATCGCCCAGGCCACCGCCACCGACGAGACCATCGCCCGGGCCGCCGACGCCCGGGACGTCGTCACCGCGCAGCGCAACGCCGAGCAGATCCGGCTCGCCACCGGCGCCAGCTTCGTCGTGGTCACCGACCTGGACGGCATCCGCCTCTCGCACACCGACCCGGGCCGGATCGGCCACCGGGTCAGCACCGACCCCGAGCCCGCGCTCAGCGGCCGCAGCGTCACCGCGATCCAGCAGGGCACCCTGGGCCGCACCGCCCGCGGCAAGGTGCCGCTGCGGATGGCGGACGGCCGGATCGTCGGCGAGGTGTCGGTCGGGATCAGCGACGACTCGATCCGCCGCCGCCTGCTGAAGATGCTCACCGGCATCCTGCTGTGCGCCGCGGCCGGTCTGGCCGCGGGCACCCTCGCCACCCTGGTGCTGGCCCGCCGGCTCAAGCGCCGCACCCACAACATCGCGCTGGCCGACATCTCCGCGCTGCTGGTCGAGCGGGAGGCCATGCTGCACGGCATCCGCGAGGGCATGGTGGCGCTGGACGAGCGGGGCAGGATCCGGCTGGCCAACGACGAGGCCGTGCGGCTGCTCGGCCTGCCCGAGGACTGCACCGGCCGCCCGATCACCGCGGTGCTGCCGCCGGGCCGGCTGGCCGACGTGCTGACCGGGCGGATCACCGGCGCCGACCTGCCGGCCGTCCGGGACGACCGGGTGCTGGTGGTCAACCGGACGGCCACCTCCGAAGGCGCCGTGGTGACGCTGCGCGACCGCACCGAGCTGGAGTCGCTGGTCCGCGAACTGGACACCACCCGCAGCCTGACCGAGGCGCTGCGCGCCCAGGACCACGAGCACGCCAACCGGATGCACACCCTGCTCGGCCTGCTCGAACTGGGCCGCCACGAGCAGGCGGTGGCCTTCATCTCGGAGCAGTCCGGTTCGCACGCCGTGGTCGCCGCCCGGATCGCCGAGCAGGTGCAGGACCCGCACGTGGCGGCGCTGCTGGCGGGCAAGACGGCGGTGGCCGGCGAGCGCGGGGTGCGGCTGGTGCTGGCCCCGGCGGCGCACCTGCCGGACGCGGTGGTGGACGCCCGGGCGCTGGTCACGGTGCTCGGCAACCTGATCGACAACGCGGTGGACGCCCTGGTGCCGGGCGGGGGCGGGCGGCTGGAGGTGACGCTGGCGGCGGCCGGTTCCACCCTGCTGCTCCAGGTCGCGGACAGCGGCCCGGGCGTCCCGGAGGACCTGCGCGAGCAGGTCTTCGAGGAGGGGTGGACCAGCAAGGACGCGCCCGCGCACCGTCCGCGCGGGCTGGGCCTGGCGATGGTGCGGCGGCTGGTCGAACGGACCGGCGGCCGGATCGTGCTCGACACCGGCCCGCTCGGCGGCGCCCGCTTCACCGTCGAGCTGCCCGAGGCCCTGCTCACCACTCAGCTCGTGGAGGCGTGATGATCGACGTACTCGTGGTGGACGACGACTTCCGGGTCGCGGACGTGCACGCCGCGTACGTGGCCAAGGTGCCGGGCTTCCGGGTCACCGGCACCGCCCACTCGGCCGGGGAGGCCCTGGCCGCGCTGGAACGCCGCCCGGTGGACCTCCTGCTGCTGGACCACCACCTGCCGGACGAGACCGGCCTGGCCCTGGTCCGCCGGCTACGGGAGCGCCAGGTGACCTGCGACGTGATGATGGTGACCGCCGCCCGGGACGTCTCCACCGTGCACGCCGCGATGCAGCACGGCGCCCTGCAGTACCTGGTCAAGCCGTTCACCTTCGGCGGGCTCCGGGACAAGCTGGTCTGCTACGCCCAGCTGCGCCACGCGCTGGCCGCACCGGCCCGGGAGGCCGGCCAGGACGAGGTGGACCGGCTGTTCGCCACCCTGCGCAGCGCCGCCGCACCCGCCGGGACGCTGCCGAAGGGCCACTCCGCGCCCACCACCGACCTGGTCCTGGGCGTGCTGCGCCGGGCGGGCCGGCCGCTGTCCGCCCAGGAGGTCGCCGACGCCACCGGGCTCAGCCGCTCGACGGCCCAGCGCTACCTCAAGCAGCTGGAACGCGACAGCCGGCTGCGGCTGACCCTGCGCTACGGCGACACCGGCCGCCCCGAGCACCGCTACGGGCTGGCCGCCCGGGCCTGACCGCCCGCGGACAGGCCCGGGCCGCGGACAGGCCCGGGCCGCGGACAGGCCCGGGCCCCGGCGGCTAGGCCGCGCCCGCACCCGTGAGGGCGCGCACCTCCAGCTCGGCGAAGCGGTCCGCGTCGGCCGGCTCGGGAGAGGTGAGCGTCCCGATCCAGCCGGCCAGGAAGCCGAGCGGGATGGAGACGATCCCGGGGTTCTCCAGCGGGAACCAGTGGAAGTCGACGCCGGGGAACAGCGCCACCTTGGTGCCGGAGACCACCGGCGAGAAGAACACCAGCACGATCGCCGGGACCAGCCCGCCGTACACCGACCAGACCGCGCCCCGGGCGGTGAACCGCGACCAGAACAGGCTGTACAGCAGCACCGGCAGGTTGGACGAGGCCGCCACCGCGAAGGCCAGGCCGACCAGGAAGGCGACGTTCAGCTGCTGGGCGTACAGGCTGATCACGATCGCCGCCGCGCCGATCCCGGCGGCGGCGAACCGGGCCACCACCACCTCCTGCTGCTCGCTCGGCTTCTCGACGGTCTCCTCCTCCGCGTAGCCGCGGTGGGTCCCCGCCGCGGCGACGCGGCGCGGACGGCCCCGCCAGGCACCGGCCCAGATGTCGTGGGCGAAGGCGGCGGAGGAGGCCAGGGTCAGCCCGGCGACCACGGCGAGGATGGTGGCGAAGGCGATCGCCGAGATCAGCGCGAACAGCACCACCCCGCCGGTGCTGCCGTTGCCGCCGCCGAGCACCAGGGCGAGCAGCGGGACGGCGGTGTTCCCGGCCGAGTTGGCGTGCCGCACCTCGGCGGAGCCGACCAGCGCGGTGGCGCCCAGGCCGAGCGCGATGGCCATCAGGTAGAAGCCGCCGACCAGGCCGATCGCCCACATCGTGGAGCGGCGGGCGGCCCGCGCGGTGGGCACCGTGTAGAAGCGGGACAGGATGTGCGGCAGGCCGGCGGTGCCGAGCACCAGGGCCAGGCCGAGGCTGAAGAAGTCCAGCCGACTGGTGAAGGTGGCACCGTACTTGAGCCCGGGTTCGAGGTAGCGCTGTCCGGCGCCGCTGTGCCGGGCGGCCTGGCGCATCAGCTCGAACAGGTCGCCGTGGAAGCGGACCAGCAGCAGCACGGTGAGCAGCACCGAACCGGCGATCAGCAGCACCGCCTTGACGATCTGGATCCAGGTGGTGGCCCGCATCCCGCCGATCGTGACGTAGACGATCATCAGGGCGCCGACCGCGATGATGGTCCAGGTCCGGGCCTGGGCGCTGTTGGTGCCGAGCAGCAGGGCGACCAGCGAGCCGGCGCCGACCATCTGGGCGACCAGGTAGAGCAGGGTGACCACGACGCTGGCGCCGCCGGCCGCCGCCCGGACCTTGCGGCGGCGCAGCCGCAGCGCGAGCACGTCGGCGAGGGTGTACCGCCCGGCGTTGCGGACGAGTTCGGCGACCAGCATCAGCACGACGAGCCAGGCGACCAGGAAGCCGATGCTGTAGAGCACGCCGTCGTAGCCGTACAGGGCGATCAGCCCGGCGACGCCGAGGAAGGAGGCGGCGGAGAGGTAGTCGCCGGAGAGGGCGAAGCCGTTCTGCAGCGGGGTGAAGTCGCGCCCGCCGGTGTAGAACTCCTCGGCGGCGCTGCCCTGGCGGCCGACCCAGAGGGTGATCCCCAGGGTGACCAGGACGATCACGGCGAACAGCACGATCGCCAGGCCGTGGTGCTGGCCGGTGGGGGCGACGGGGGGCGGGGTGGCGGTGGTCAGCACGCCGGTCACGGCCGTCACCGCAGCTGGTCCTGGGTGTCCCAGCGCAGGCCCAGGGCGGCGCGGTCGCGCTTGGTCCGGGCGTTGCGGGCATAGAGCCAGGTGAGCAGGAAGGTGGAGGCGAACTGCAGCAGGCCGAGCACCCAGGCCACGTTGAGCGGGCCGGCCACCGGGCTGCGCATCACGCCGGGCGCGGCGGCCTCGGCGGCGACGTACATCAGGTACCAGCCGAGGAAGGCGCCGCTGACCGGGAAGACGAAGGAGCGGTAGCTGCGGCGGATGTCCTGGAAGGCCGCGCTGGCCTGGACGCTCCGGTAGACCTCGGTGCTGTCGGTGGTGCTCACCGGCGGGGCCGGCTCCCGCGGCGCGACGATCGGGGCGGGCGGCGCCGCGGCGGCCGGTACCCGCGGCGGCACCGCGGGCGGCCCGACCGGAGCGGCCGGCCGTGCGGCGGGGGCGAGCGGCGCGGCCGCCGGCTCGGGAGCGGCGGCCGACCGGGCGGCGGCCGGACGGGTGGGCACCGGCTGGGCCGGTACGGCCGTTCGGCGGGGGGCGGCAGCAGGCTCGGACGCTGCGGCGGTGGCCGGAGCGGCCCACCAGTCGAATCGCTGTCCCTGGCCGGGACTGCTGGTCTGCTGCTGTGGCACTGCTGCTCCTGGGCCGGGGCGGGCGTTCTGACCCGAACCATCATGGAGGCCGCCGGACACCGTCCCTGACCATCGCAGATACGTTCACTCAATGAGGTGATCGATCATCTGACGGACGCTCATCCGACTACTGCTGCGTACCGGTGATTCCGTGCCGAAAGGCGTACGCGACCGCCTGCGCGCGGTCCCGCACCGCGGTCTTGGCGAACAGGTTGTTGATGTGCGTCTTCACGGTGGCCTGGCTGACGAACAGCCGTTGGGCGATCTCCGCGTTGGAGAGCCCCTCGGCGATCAGCGCGAGCACCTCGGCCTCCCGCACCGTCAACCCGTCCGGCAGCTCCCCGCCCCTGGCGGCCGGCCGCTCGGGGCTCGACGCGCTCGGTGCGCTCGGCGCCGCGGACTTCGCCGGACCCTCCGAAAGCCTTTCCAGCAAGCGGAGTTGGACCTGTGGGGAGAGCCCGGCCGCACCCGCGCGGACGTCCGCGATGGCCTTGGCGATCTCCTCGCCGCCGGCGTCCTTGGTGAGGTAGCCGCGCGCTCCGGCCTGCAGCGCCGGGAACAGCGATTCGTCGTCGGCGTAGGTGGTGAGCACCACGACCTCGGTCCCCGGGTGCGCGGCCCGGATCCGCCGGGTGGCCTCGACGCCGTCCACCCGCGGCATCCGCAGATCCATCAGCACCACGTCCGGGTGGTGGCGCTCCACCAGGGTGACGGCCTCCTCCCCGTCCGCCGCCGCGCCGACCACCTCGATGCCGGGCAGCAGCCCCAGCAGCATCACGATGCCCTCGCGCACCACCGTCTGGTCGTCCGCCACCAGCACCCTGGTGACCGTTTCGTTCATGCCGGCACCCGCAGCAACACCCGCCACCCTCCGTCCTCCGGGCCCGCCAGCAGGGTGCCGCCGAGCAGTTCCGCGCGTTCGCGCATCCCCAGCAGACCGTACCCGCTGCCGCTGTCGGCCAGTTCACCGGAGGACTCCCCTCTCGGCGCCCTGGTGTTGCGCACCTCCAGCTCCACCGCGTCGTCCAGGTACCGCAGTTCGACCGAGCAGCGGGCACCCGGCGCGTGCTTGCGGACGTTGGTCACCGCCTCCTGAGCCGTGCGCCGCACCGCCAACCCTGCCTCGGCGGCCAGCGGCCGGGGCGTGCCGGTCACGGTGAGCCGGGCCCGCTCCCGCCCGGCCAGTTCCACCAGGAACTCCCCGACCGGCGTGAACTCCCCGCGCAGCGCGGACAGCGCCTGCCGGGTCTCGACCAGCCCGTCCTGCGCCATCCGCCGCGCGGCGACGACCCGTTCGCGGACCTGCGCGCGGTCCGTCCCGGCGTCCAGCATCAGCCGGGCCGCCTCCAGGTGGACCAGCTGCGCGGACAGGCTGTGAGCCAGCACGTCGTGGATCTCCCGGGCGATCCTGGCCCGTTCGGCCAGCGCCGCGTTCTCCGCCTCGGCGGCCCGGACGGCACGCTCCTGGACCAGCAGCCGACGGGCGGTGCCGCGCGCCTCGATGTCCATCCGCAGCAGGACGCCGACCAGCACGGACCCTCCGATGGTGGCGGCGACGCTGAGCCAACTCGCCGGGGAGGCCGCCGTGTACGAGCCCAGCGCGGCCGCCGCGGCGAGCAGCGCGGGCGCGGGCGGCAGCCGGATCAGCGCGGTGACGGCCAGCCCGATCCAGAGGAAGTCGGCCAGCGTGTAGGCCAGTCCCCAGTTGGCCAGCCAGCCGGCGCCGATCAGGGCCGCGGTCAGCAGGTAGGAGGCCGCCGGGTGCTGTTCCCGGCTGACCCGCAGGTACACCGCGCAGAGCCCGAAGGCCGCGGCCAGCCCCGCGACCGCGGCCGCTGCCGCCCAGCCCGCGTACTTGCCGCCGGAGAAGGTCCCCCAGCCGATGACGACCAGCAGGACGGCCCGGCCGAACACGGTGAGGACCCGCCGCGGTCGGCTCTCGGCCTCGCGCTCCAGCCCCTCCCGGGACTGCCAGCGGGTCCAGTACCACCCGGGCAAAACTGCCTCCTCGGTGCTCACGGCGGCGGATCAGTGCAGTACGGCGGTCGCCCGCGCGGGCTCCAGCGTCCGGGCCCTCCAGTTGACCACGAGCGAGCGGACCAGCAGCAGGACCGCCATGCCGAGCATCAGCGAGCTGCCCGCCTGGTGGACGCCCAGGGCCGAGCCGGCCGCGTACAGGCCGATCCGGACGGCGAGCATGCCGCCCCAGGCGGCCAGGGTGGCCTTGGTGCCCTTGACCATGACGTTGCCGTCGGCGGCCCGCCAGATCCGGACGGTCCAGCCCCAGACCGTCCCCATCGCGAGGGTGGTGACCAGCCCGGCGGCGAGCAGGGTGGCCGACAGCGCGGTGTGCTGGTGGTCGATGATCTGCGGGTCGCGCAGCGCGAGCACGCCCAGGATCAGCGGGAGCAGCCAGAAGCGGCGTTCGGTGTCCAGGCGCTGGACGCGCATCTGGCGTCCGACCACCAGGACCACCACCGCGACGATCACGAGGAGGTTGGCGAGGGATCCCATCGGATTCTCCGTCTCGAGGAGAGGCTTGTTGCTGACCTCTCCGACGCTACGGATCCCGCGCTCCCCGCTGATCGGAGCCGGGGTGGACCCCGGGTGGAACCGGCGGCGCGGGGGCCCTCCACCCGTGGGTGGAGGGCCCCCGTCGTCCGGCCGGGTCAGGCGTCGATGCGGGAGCGGTCCAGGGTGGCCGCCGAGTCCACGATGAACTCCTTGCGCGGGGCGACGTCGTTGCCCATCAGCAGGTCGAAGATCCGCTCGGCCTGCTCGAGGTCGCCCAGGTTGATCCGGCGCAGGGTGCGGTGGCGCGGGTCCATGGTGGTCTCGGCCAGCTGGTCGGCGTCCATCTCGCCCAGGCCCTTGTACCGCTGCACCGGCTCCTTCCAGCGCTGCCCCTTGCGCTGGAACTCCAGCAGGGTGGAGCGCAGCTCGGCGTCGGAGTAGGTGTAGTGGTACTTCTCCTGGCCGCGCTTGGGGTTGGTGAGCTCGATCCGGTGCAGCGGCGGGACGGCGGCGAAGACCCGGCCCTGCTCGACCATCGGCCGCATGTACCGGTGGAAGAGGGTCAGCAGCAGGGTGCGGATGTGCGAGCCGTCGACGTCGGCGTCGGCCATGAAGATCACCCGGCCGTAGCGGGCCTGGTCGATGTCGAAGGTGCGGCCCGAGCCGGCCCCTATCACCTGGATGATCGCGGCGCACTCGGCGTTCTTGAGCATGTCGCTCACCGAGGCCTTCTGCACGTTGAGGATCTTGCCGCGGATCGGCAGCAGCGCCTGGAACTCGGAGTTGCGGGCGAGCTTGGCGGTGCCGAGCGCGGAGTCCCCCTCGACGATGAACAGTTCGCTGCGCTCGACGTCGTCGCTGCGGCAGTCGGCAAGCTTGGCGGGCAGCGAGCTGGTCTCCAGCGCGGTCTTGCGGCGCTGGGCCTCCTTGTGCTGCCGGGCGGCGACCCGGGTGCGGGCGGCGGCCACGACCTTCTCCAGCACGGACCGGGCCTGCTGCTTCTGGTCCTTCTTGGCCGAGGTGAGGAAGGCCTTGAGCTCCTTGGCGACGACGGCCGCGACGATCCGGTTGGCCGCCGAGGTGCCGAGCACCTCCTTGGTCTGGCCCTCGAACTGCGGCTCGGCGAGCCGGACGGTGACCACGGCGGTGAGGCCCTCGGTGGCGTCGTCCTTGGTGATGTCGTCCTCGGCGACGCGCAGCAGCTTGCTGGCGCGCAGCACCTCGTTGACGGTCTTGGCCAGCGAGCGCTCGAAGCCGGTGACGTGGGTGCCGCCCTTGGGGGTGGCGATGATGTTGACGAAGGAGCGCAGGGTGGTGTCGTACCCGGTGCCCCAGCGCAGCGCGATGTCCACCCCGAGGTGGCGGGTGACCTCGGTGGGGGTCATGTGGCCGAGCTCGTCCAGGACCGGCACGGTCTCCTTGAAGGTGCCCTCGCCCTGCAGCCGCACCACGTCGCTGACCGGCTTGTCGGGGGCCAGGAACTCGCAGAACTCGGCGATGCCGCCGTCGTAGTGGAAGACCGACTCCTCGACCTTCTCGCTCTCGGTGAGCCGCTCGTCACGCACGACGATGGTCAGGCCGGGGACGAGGAAGGCCGTCTGCCGGGCGCGGTTGTGCAGGTGCTCCAGGGAGAGCTTGGCGTCCTTGAGGAAGATCTGCCGGTCGGCCCAGTAGCGGATCCGGGTGCCGGTGCGGGTCTTCGGCACCTTGCGGGTCCGGGTCGTGCCGTTGGCGGGCTCGAAGGGCGCGTCCGGGCTGGCCTCGGTGAAGATGCCGGGGGTGCCGCGGCGGAAGCTGATCGCGTGGGTGTGGCCGCTGCGGTCGACCTCGACGTCCAGGCGGGCGGAGAGCGCGTTGACGACCGAGGCGCCGACGCCGTGCAGACCGCCGGAGGCCGCGTACGAGCCGCCGCCGAACTTGCCGCCCGCGTGCAGCTTGGTCATCACGACCTCGACGCCGGACAGCCCCGTCTTGGGCTCGACGTCGACCGGGATGCCGCGGCCGTTGTCGCGGACCTCCACCGAGGAGTCCGGGTGCAGCAGGACCTCGATGCGGTCGCAGTAGCCGCCCAGCGCCTCGTCGACCGAGTTGTCGATGATCTCCCAGAGGCAGTGCATCAGGCCCCGGCTGTCGGTCGAGCCGATGTACATGCCGGGGCGCTTGCGGACGGCCTCCAGGCCCTCCAGGACGAGCAGGTGCCGCGCGGTGTAGTTGGAACCGTCGTCGCCGGCCAGCAGCGCGGACGGCACGGTCGTTTCGGCACTCACGCGGCACTCTCCTCGGTGAAGTTCTGTCTCATCGGTCACATCCGGACGCATCCGGACCAACCGCCAGTGCAGCACGCCGCACCGACAGTCGTCGCTCTGTGTGCTCGCGACCCTGCGACGGGTGCACAGCACGACGGGCCGGCCCCGCGCAGCTTGTACGCGCTGCGCGAACAAGCACCGCGCCCGGGTGTGGGCCCCGGGGGCGCCATCTCCTCCCGGTACCACCGGTCCTGGCGGATCGTGGGGTCCGGCGCAGGCTCCGGAACTGCCGTTATGCAGGCTACCGGGGCCCGGGACGGGGCTTATGCTCCAACCCGGCAGAGGATTATGCTACGCGGACCTCGACCCCGGTCCCGATCGGACGTTCGAGGCCCGGGCGGATCCCGGGATTCGGTACGCATGAACCACCGACGCCCGGGGCACCTCCTCATCAACACAGCAGAATCCTCAGAGAAGAAAAGCCACGAGCGGGAACGTTTTCGGCCTGGTTGGATGTTGACCCTGGTACGACAGCTCGTCGAGCTAGAGAAGAGGCGACGTGACTACTGTTCTGACACCTGCGAGCCCGCTCACCGCGGCTGACCGCTGCGACCGCTGCGGCGCCCAGGCCTACCTGCGCGTCGTACTCGCCAGCGGCGGAGAGCTGCTCTTCTGCGCCCACCACGGCCGGAAGTTCGAGCCGGAGCTCAAGAAGATCGCCGTGGAGATACAGGACGAGAGCGGCCGTCTCACCACCAGCACCACCGCGACGGCCGCCGAAGAAGAGCGCTGATCCCAGGCGCCACCACCAGCAGCCAGCGTCGAGCTGTGTCCGGCCGCGCACCGCGCGCGACCGGGGAGCCGGGTGATCGACCCCTTCGGGGGCCGATCACCCGGCTTCGCTGTTCTCCTGGCCGTTCTCCCGCGTTCGCCCCCGCGCGGGCCGTCCACAGCGGCCTCCTGACGGTCTCGCGGCGGGCCGGAGCCGAAACGGCGTCAGAACGTCAGCGCGCCATCACCCGCGGCGACGCCCGGAGCACCGAGCGCTCACCACACGGAGCGCTCAGAGCGCCGAGCGCACCGCGTCCGTGACCGAGGACACCCGGGTGTACACCCCCGGGTGCGCCGCCTCGGCGCAGCCCGTCCCCCAGGACACCAGCCCGACCAGTCGGCCGGCCACGATCAGCGGTCCGCCGCTGTCGCCCTGGCAGGCGTCCTTGCCGCCCTTCTCCGCGCCCGCGCAGACCATCCCGCGGGCCTCGAACTTGCCGTCCGGCCCGCCCGGGTAGGCGTGCGCACAGGTCTGGTCCGCGACGATCGGCACGTCCACCCGGCGCAGCACCGGCGAGTAGTCGCCCCGCCCGCTGGTGTCGCCCCAGCCGTAGACCTGCGCGGCGGTCCCGGCCGCGTACGGCCCGCTCTCGCCCTGGCCGACCAGCTCGACCACCGGCCGGGGGCCCTGCGACTCGTCCAGGGTGAGCACCGCAACGTCGTTCATGTTCGCGGCGTAGTTGTAGTCGGGGTGGATCC
The DNA here is from genome assembly GCF_042884005.1 of Kitasatospora sp. NPDC058162. Taxonomy (NCBI): domain Bacteria; kingdom Bacillati; phylum Actinomycetota; class Actinomycetes; order Kitasatosporales; family Streptomycetaceae; genus Kitasatospora; species Kitasatospora sp. NPDC058162. Next base: position 74,735 of record NZ_JBHVUS010000026.1, on the reverse strand, counting down.
AGACCCGCTGGACCGGCACCTCATGGCCGGCCGAGCCGCGCATGTCGTCCCGGCCGACGATCACCTTGAGGCCCGGCCGGTCCACCCGCCCCTTGGACTCGTCGTAGAAGCAGTGCGCGGCCGTCACCACCTTGGTCGGGGTGACCAGGGCACCCCCGCAGAACTGGCCGGAGCGCCCGCTGCCGAACTGCGGGCGGCTGGCCACCGCCACGATCCACGGGTGGTCGGCGGTGCTCACGGTGCCGCCCCCGACGACCCGGCGCTGCGCGTCGGCGGGGCCGGCCGCTCCGAGCGCCACCAGCGGCACGGGGGCGGCCGCGAGCAGCGCCAGCAGGGCGCCCCGCCGCCGCAGGCGGCGGCCCGTCCGGGCGGCGGCCGGGTCGCCCCGGCGGGGGTCGGGGGTCGGCAGGTCGGCTCGGTCCGGGTCGGTCAGCACCGTGACTCCACAAGGCTCGGCAGCAGGCAACCGGCACAGCGTAGGTGACCGGCTACACTGCGCGACCGCTTCCCGGCATGCCGCCACCCGGACGAGCGACAAGCGCCACCCGGACGCTGACAGAGCGCCCCCGAACGGCCCGAAGGCCCGGAACCGTGGGGTTCCGGGCCTTCGTCTCGCGCTGTCGCAGGTCGGGACGGGCCGACCGGTCGATCCGTCGATCAGTCCAGGTAGTCGCGCAGCACCTGGGAGCGGGACGGGTGGCGCAGCTTCGACATGGTCTTCGACTCGATCTGGCGGATGCGCTCACGGGTGACCCCGTAAACCTTGCCGATCTCGTCGAGCGTCTTCGGCTGGCCGTCGGTCAGGCCGAAGCGCATCGAGACCACGCCGGCCTCGCGCTCGGACAGGGTGTCCAGCACCGAGTGCAGCTGCTCCTGGAGCAGGGTGAAGGAGACCGCGTCGGCCGGGACGACCGCCTCGGAGTCCTCGATCAGGTCACCGAACTCGCTGTCGCCGTCCTCGCCCAGCGGGGTGTGCAGCGAGATCGGCTCGCGGCCGTACTTCTGGACCTCGATGACCTTCTCGGGGGTCATGTCGAGTTCCTTGGCCAGCTCCTCCGGGGTGGGCTCGCGGCCCAGGTCCTGGAGCATCTGGCGCTGGACACGGGCCAGCTTGTTGATGACCTCGACCATGTGCACCGGGATGCGGATGGTGCGGGCCTGGTCGGCCATGGCGCGGGTGATCGCCTGGCGGATCCACCAGGTGGCGTAGGTCGAGAACTTGTAGCCCTTGGTGTAGTCGAACTTCTCGACCGCACGGATCAGACCGAGGTTGCCCTCCTGGATCAGGTCCAGGAACAGCATGCCGCGACCGGTGTAGCGCTTGGCCAGCGAGACCACCAGGCGGAGGTTGGCCTCCAGCAGGTGGTTCTTGGCCCGGCGGCCGTCCTCGGCGATGATCTCCAGCTCGCGCTTGAGCTTGGGGGCGAGCTTGTCGGCGGCCGAGAGCTTGTCCTCGGCGAACAGGCCGGCCTCGATGCGCTTGGCGAGCTCGACCTCCTGCTCGGCGTTGAGCAGCGGGACCTTGCCGATCTGCTTCAGGTAGTCCTTGACCGGGTCGGCGGTGGCACCGGCGACGGCGACCTGCTGGGCCGGCGCGTCGTCCTCGTCGTCGTCGGAGAGCACGAAGCCCTGCGACTCCTCCTCGGGCTCCGCCTCCTCGCCCGCCTTGTCGCCGGGCAGCGCGACGTCCTCGAGCAGCTCCTCCTCGCCGATGAGCTCCTCGTCACCCTTGCCGGTCTTGGCGCCGGCGGTCTTCTTGGCAGCGGTCTTCTTGGCCGGGGCGGCGGTCTTCTTGGCCGCGGCCTTCTTGGCCGGCGCGGCCTTCTTCGCCGCAACGGCCTTCGCCTCGGCGCCGACGGTGGTCGACTCCAGGACGGTGATGTCGGCGGACACGGTGGGGGCGGGCGCCGCGGCAGCGGCGACGGCCGGAGCCGCGACGGGAGCGCCGGGGGCGATCCGCACGGGCGGCTTGGTCGGGGCCGACGGAGCGGCCGGGGTCCGGGTGGTGACAGCCTTGGTGGCGGTGCGCTTGGTGGGGCTCTTGGCAGCAACGCTCTTGCGCTTGGCGCCGGCCGGTTCGGCCGCGCTGACCATGAGGTCCACCCCCTCCTCAATCAGCACCTGGTTGAGGCTGCGCATGACGTTCTTCCACTTGGTGACCGGGATCTGGTCCGCCTCGAACGCCTGGCGCACGTCGTCACCGGCGATCTGCCCCTGGGCCTTGCCCCGCTCGATGAGCGCCAGCAGAGCCGCGGACTCGGCGATCTCGGGGGGAAGCGAACGGGATGTGCTGGCCGACACGAACAACCTCTCGGACGATGAGTGGACTCGAACCCGTACCGGCCGCCCGAGCGGGCGGGGAAGGAGATCGCGCGTCGGACGCGCGGTGTCGATTCCGACCGACTCGGGCTTGAGGACTGGGTTTGCAGGACGGCAGCAGCGCCGCGGACCAACACAGCATTCTGACATGTTGGAGTATTCCGGAGCTGCTCCCGCTCAGGACACATCGCTGCTACTCGTCAAGTGTTACGCATGGCCTTCGTGTCGCGGGTCACACCGCACGGCGCCCGCGGCCCGGGGCCGACATCCATCATCGCGCACTCGCGCCGAAGCTGGTTGTCATGGGCGGGACATGAACCTGGCGGGGGCTCCGCAGGGGAGCTCGCGGGAGCTTCCCGCGGGCTTCGGCGCGCTTCGCGTGTGGGTCGCGCGGGCTTCGGCGGGCTTCAGTGCGTTCGGCGCGTGGGTCGCGCGGGCCTCGGCGCGCTCGGCATGGGCGTCGCGTGGGCGTCGAGGGGTGCCGCGTCCGCACGAAGGCCCCCCGGCTGCGCCGCGCGGTGCGGCCGGAGGGCCCTGGCGGAGCGGACCGAGCAGTGCGGGCCCGCTCGCGGAGAACAGCCCGCTCAGTGCTCCCGGGGGGCGGGGACGGAGGGCTCCATCTCGGGGTGGACGGTGAGCAGCGCGCGCATCGCGGCCTCGCCCGCGGTGCCGTCGCCGGTGCCCAGCGCGTCCACCAGCCGGGCGTGCAGGCTGACCGAGGACTCGGAGGGCCGCTCGCAGGCGATCGACGGACCGCCCGAGACCTGCAGCGCGCAGGAGACGATCCCGGACAGGTGCTCCAGCATCCGGTTGCCGGCCATCTGCAGGAGCAGGCCGTGCAGCTCGGCGTCGGCCCGGGTGTAGGTGGACAGGTCGGCCTGGGCGGCGGCGTGGCCCATGATCTCGACCAGCTCGACCAGGCGCTGCTGGACGTCCTCCCGGCCGTGGCCGGCCGCGAGCCGGGCGGCCAGCGGCTCGATCGCCCAGCGCAGCTCGAACAGCTCCCGGCGCTGCTCGTCCCGCTGCGGACCGAAGGCCCGCCACTCGATGATGTCCGGGTCCAGCAGGTTCCAGTCGCCGACCGGGCGGACCCGGGTGCCGACGTTCGGGCGGGCGCTGACCAGGCCCTTGGCCTCCAGCACGCGCAGCGACTCGCGGACGACGGTCCGGGACACCTCGAACCGCTGGCCGATCTCCTCCGGCACGAGCGGACGGTCGGCGCCGAGGTCGCCGGAGACGATCATCTGGCCGAGCTGCTGGACCAGCTGGCCGTGCAGACCGCGGCCGCGGCTGCTGGTGGTCTTGCGGCCGACCCGGGCGATGTCGGACTCGGCGCCCTCCCAGCGGGGCGCCGGCGGCGTCGGCCGGTCGGCGTACGAGAAGCGGTCCAGATCGCCGGGGCCGTGGATCGGCCCGTCGGCGGAACGGGCGGGGGTCATGGTGGGGTGCGCAAGGGTACTCACGCCTCCTTTGTCGGCGATCGGCAGGCGCAGCTTGAGAATTCTCGTGAAAAGCACACGAAAGGGTGATCGGCCGTGACTGGATAATTGACTTCTTATCAGGAAGAACCGCGCATTAAGGTCACTGCTGGTCGATCTTGGTGCTTCGGGACAGCACAGCGCCCGGGCGGCGGATCCCCGGGGCGGACGGCCGCCGCCCCCGGGACGGGCGGTGGTGGGGCTACAGCGAACGACGGCGGGCCTGGACGAGCAGGGCTGCCAGCAGCAGGGCCGCCGCGGGGGCCGCGACCGCCGCGAGCAGCGCCGGATCCGTCAGCGCCGCACTCCCGGCCGCCGCCTCGTGCGCTCCGCCGTACACCCAGCCGTAGGCCCACTCGATCCCGGACTGGAAGGGCAGCAGCTCCGCCGCCCTGGTCGGCCACGGGCGGCCGGTGCGGCGCAGCAGCAGGGCGACACCGGACTCCAGCAGCGGCGGCAGCGCGCACAGCAGCAGCACCCCGGCGGCGGCGCTGCGGGTCAGCGAGGCGGTCAGCACACCCGTCCAGGCGGCCACCACGGTCAGCAGGACGAAGGCCAGCAGCGCGGCCGGCACCCCGTGCCCGGCCACCGGCGCCAGCGGGGCGAACGGGCCAGGCAGGCCGGCCGACCCGCTCGGCCCGACGGCGCCCAGCGCCGCGGACACCCCGTCGGACAGCGCAGCCGGATCCGTCCGGGCCGCCACCGTCACGCCGTCCGGAAGCGCGAGGTGCACGGCCACCAGGTCGATCAGCAGGGTGGCCAGTGCCAGCAGCGCCGCCACCGGACCGACCACCACGAGCTTCGCCAGCAGCAGCCGCACCCGGCGCCCGTAGGCCACCTGCGAGGCCGCCAGCCCCGGGTGGCGCACCTCGTGCCCGTACGAGAGCGCGCCCAGCACGCCTGCGCCGAGCGCCGCGAAGGGCAGCGGGATCAGCGGGACGGCGGCGGTCAGCAGCCGCACCCCGGCCGGGCCGGCCAGCGGGCCGGGCGGGGCCTGGCTCGCCAGGACGGCGGCCACGACCGCGTCGCAGAGCAGGACGGCGGCGAGCAGCAACCAGGTGGAACGCAGGCCGCGCAGGCGGCGCAGCTCGTAGGCCAGGACACGCACGGTTCACTCGCTCCGGTGGTCGTCGGGGGTGGCGGGGGCGTTGCCGGTGGTGACCCGGCCGAGGCGGACGGTGTCGTCGGTGAGCAGGTCGGCGGCGCTCTCCCGGCGGCGCGCGGGCTCGGTCCCGGGGGTGGGTTCCGGGCTGGGCGCGGGTTGCGGGTGGGGCGCGGGCGCGGCCTCGGTGCGGGCCCGCTCGACGGGGAGGGGCGCGGCGGCCGGGGTGGGCTGGTCGCGGAAGAGCCGGTCGACGGCGACGGTGGGGGCGGGGGTCGGGGCAGGGGCGAGGGCGGGAGCGAGGGCGGGGGCGGTCTTCCGGGTGGTGGCGGCGAGGACGGGCAGGGCGGCCGTCACGGCGGCGACGGGGAGCGCACGGGTGCTCCGGACGGTGTCCTCGCGGGAGCGGCCCTCCGTGGCGGGCTCCGGGACGGTGGCCCCCGGGAGCGCGGGCTCGGCGGCGGTGGGCTGCCGGAGCGGATCGGGGCTCGCGTCCGGGTCGGACTCCCGGTCGGATTCGGGGCCGGACACGGGCTGCGCGGCCTCCGGTTCCGGTTGGACCAGGAGGTGGCCGGAACGTCCGGAGGCGACCGGCAGGGCGGCCCGGGGTGCCGGCTGCTCGACCACCCGGTCGGCCAGCTCGTGCAGCAGGATCCCGTGGCGGTAGGCGAGTTCACCGATCTCGGTGCGGTCGATGCCCGCCACCGCGATCCCCGCGCCGCCGTCCCGACGGACCTCGGCGCCCTGGCTGACCAGCAGGTCCGCCAGCCGCGCCATCTGCGGCCCCCGGACGGCCACTTCGGGGCTGAGCCTGGTCCGGCAGAACTCCGCGACCGGCTGGTCGGCCACCATCCGGCCGCGGTCCAGGGTGACCACCCGGTCTCCGAGCTGGGCGGCCTCCTGCGGGGTCCGGGTGGTCACCAGCACCGTTCCGCCCGCGAAGGCGAAGGAGCGCAGGAAGGAGTGGAACCACTCGACGTTGCGCAGGGACAGGCCCTCGGTCGGCGCGTCCAGCAGCAGGGTGCCGGGGTCCGCGAGCAACGCGGCGGCCAACGAGAGCCGGCGGTGCATCCCGGGCGAGAAGGTGCGCAGCCGCTGCCCGGCGACGGCGGCCAGCCGGGTCTGCTCCAGCAGCTCGTCGGCCCGCCGGGCCGGGACGCCGACGGCCGCGGCCAGCATCCGCAGGTGGCCGCGGGCCTTGCGGCCCGGGTTCCCGGACAGCGCCGCGGCGCCCTCCCCCGGCCCCGGCAGCAGCACGCCGACCTCGCGCTCGGGGCGACGGATCCGGCGGTAGGTGCGGCCGTCGAAGAGCGTGATGCCCTGGCCGCGTTCGAGTTCGAGCATCAGCCGCAGCGCCGTGGACTTGCCCGCCCCCTCGTCGCCGAGCAGCACGGTCACCATCCCGGGCCGGGCGTCGAAGGTCAGATCGAGCACCGCGGGCGGGGCGCCCTTGCGGTGGACCTTGGTCAGTCCGGTGATCTGGATCATCGCTGGCTGCTCCCATGCCCTCGGCCGACCTGCTCGACGCCAGCACATTAGGGGTCAGCACCGCCGATTCCGGGCATTACCGAACCGCCACGGGCCCACCGCCCGCCCACCTCACCCGATCAGGGGACAATCCGATCCTCCGCTTCACAGGGGGAGGCGGCTACGACGGGCCGCCCGCGCCAGCCGTTCCCGGGCCGGGAGCAGGGGGCGGGGGCCCGGGGATGGTCGTGTGGACTGCGGGTCCGACAAGGGTCCGCGGGGCGCGCTCTACGGCGTCACGAAGACCTTGGCACCGGGCGGGAGCGGCTGGCCGACGCACTCGCCCCGGTACTCGTCGACGGCGGCCCGGCCCTGGACGGCGGTCTCTGCCAACTGCTCCTTCTCCGCGCTCAGCCGCTCCTCCATGGAGGCGATCGTCTGCGGGTCACCGTGCGCGGCCTTCAGCGCGGCCAGCTCCTTCTCGGTCTGCTCGGCGACCGCGGTGAGGTTCTCGAAGTCCGCGACGAAGGTCTCGATGATGCCTCGCTGCCGGGCACAGTCGTCGGTGACAGCCATCGCAGGGCTCCCGTGGTTCGCAGGCCTCCGGTCCGGTGACCGAAGCGTCCACCGCCACTGTGCCCCGGTGCCACCGGTCCGGCCCCTGGGCCGGGGCCGTTCGGCGGGGGCTCAGGAGTCGGGGCGCAGCATCGGCGGGTTGAGGACGGTCGCGCCGCCGGCGGTGAAGAGCTGCGCCGGGCGACCGCCCTGCCGGGTGGTCGTGCCGCCGGAGGGGAGCAGGAAGCCGGGCGTGCCGGTGACCTTGCGGTGGAAGTTGCGCGGGTCCAGGGCGACGCCCCAGACGGCCTCGTAGACGCGGCGCAGCTCGCCCACGGTGAACTCGGTCGGGCAGAAGGCGGTGGCCAGGGAGGAGTACTCGATCTTGGACCGGGCGCGTTCCACACCGTCGGCGAGGATCAGCCCGTGGTCGAAGGCCAGCGGGACCCCGTCGGCCGGGTTCTCGCCGAGGAGCTCGCTCACCGGGGCCCAGCGGGCGCTGCTGGCGTCGCCGCCGGCCCGGGGGGTCGGCAGGTCGGGAGCGAGCACCAGGTAGGCGACGCTGACCACGCGCATCCGGGGGTCGCGCTGCGGGTGGCCGTAGGTGGCGAGCTGCTCCAGGTGGGCACCGGCCGCGCCGGGCCCGACCGCCTCGTGGCCGGGGGCGGAGTGGGCGCGCAGGCCGGTCTCCTCGGCCAGCTCGCGGGAGGCCGCCTCGGCCAGGCCCTCGTCCGGGCGGACGAAGCCACCGGGCAGCGCCCAGTACCCCTGGTAGGGCGGCTCACCCCGTCTGACCAGCAGGGCGCAGAGCGAGTGGTCGCGCACCGTCAGCACCACCAGGTCAACCGTGACAGCGAACGGGGGGAAGGCCGACGGATCGTAGCGCGACATGGCGACGATCATAGTCGTCTCTCTGACGATAAGCACAGGCCCGTGCGAGGAGCGCACAGCGCCGGTGACCGCGGCCGCCCGGCACGGTTCGCGCACGGGCGGCCGGGACCGCGGTGGCTGCCGTACCCGCTGATCAGGCGGCCGCGGCCGGGCCCGGTGTCAGCAGGCAGTGTCAGCCGTCGGTGTCGACAGGCCCGTGTCAGCGGGCGACCAGCTGCAGGTCCGCGGAAGCCTCCTCGACCATCGCCACGCCGATCCGGCTCACCCGCACCGAGAAGGGCTCCCCCGCCACCCGCAGGCCGGTCAGTTCGAGTTCTCCGAGCGGGGCGGTGCTGGCTGGGCGGACCAGGACGCGGCCGCCCGGGACGTCCGGCCGGACTCCGGCGAGCGCGAACACGGCGTGGACGGCTCCGGCCGCGGAGACCGCCGCCGGGCGGCAGGCGGCCGGGTGCGGCACCGGTGGGCAGCCGGGGGTGCGCTGCTCACCCGCGTACATCTCCGGCAGCCGCCCCTCGAAGTGGGCGGACGCGGCGAGCAGACCCTCCAGCAGGGTGCCGGCCTCGTTCTCGTGGCCGGCCTCGGCGAGTCCGGCGATCGCCAGCGCGGTCTCGTGGATCCGCACCGCGCCGCCGCGGTGGCCCAGCGGGTTGAAGCGCGGGGACTTGGCGCTGAGCGTTCGCAGGCCCCAGCCGCTGTCGAGCTCGGGCGCGACCAGGCGCTGGGCGAGCAGCCGGGTGTGCTCGCGGTCCAGCAGGCTCTCGTGCCGACCGCCGTCGACGGCGAGCCCGGTGTCGAGCAGGTGCACCAGGGAGGAGGCGACGGCCGGCAGCGGCTGGCCGCCCGGGGCCAGTCCGGCGGCGGGGCGTCCGCCGGAGAGGTCGTCGATCCAGAACCGCTCGCGGAAGCGCCCGCGCAGCCCGGCGGCCCAGTTCCGCCAGTCCCCGGCGCCCGGCCGGCCGAAGGCCTCCAGGAGCTCGGCGCCGTGTAGGGCGGCGCGGTGGGCCTGCGCCTGGACCTCGGCGCGGGCGGCGACCGGCTGGGCGGCGCGGTCCTCCACCGGGCGGCTCAGGTCGGTGACGAAGCCGTCGACCAGGCCCGCGCGCAGGGCGGCCAGGGCCCGCTCGGCGGCCGGGAGCAGCTCGACGACCTCCGCCCGGGGCAGGCCCCAGCGCCAGGCCTCGGCCAGCACGGTGACGAACAGCAGGGTGGCCTCGGTGGCCGTGCAGGTCGGCGGCAGCTCGGGGCCGCCGTGCCGCAGCGCGCCGGGCAGCAGGCCCTCGGTGCGGCCGGGGGCGGGGGCGAGCTGCTGCCGGCGGGCCAGCGCGCGCAGGGTGCCGGCCGCGAGCCGGGTGCCGAGCGGGAGGGTCAGCCGGGCGGCCCAGAGCGCGTCGGCCGGGGCGAGACCGAAGCGCCAGGGCGCGCCGGAGGCCGGGTAGAGGTCGGTCGGGCGGTCCGGGTCGGCGAACAGCAGCCCGCCGAGGGCGTCCAGGGAGCGGTCAACCAGCAGGGCCGCGCGCGGGTCGTCGCTGCGCACCTCCGGTTCGGCCCAGGGCAGCGGGACACCGGTGCCGCGCCCGCCCGGCGGGCGCGGGCCGCCGGGGACGCTCTCCAACTCGGCGCGCAGCTCGACCGACCAGCGGGCACCGGGCTGGACCTCCAAGTCCCAGCGGAGCACCCCGGCCCCGGCGAGGACGGCGTGCGGGGAGGGCTTGGCGCTGACCACGGCGCTGTGCACCGGGCCGGACCAGCGCAGCCCGGCGGACTGCACCTGGCCGGGCAGGTCGGGCGGGCGGTGCCCGGCGGCGATCTCGGCGACCGGGCCGAGGTCGGTCCCGAGGGCGATCTCCAGCGGCAGCCGGGCGGGCCGGGCGCCGGTGTTGCGCACGGTGACGGTCTCCACGCCGTCGGCGTGGCGCAGCCGCTCGACGGTGAGCGCCGGATCCGGGTCCGGGTCGCCGGGGAGGCGGACGGCGCCGAGGAAGCGGGCCTGGGCGGTGCTGGTCAGGGTGCCCTGGAGCGGCAGCGGCTCCATGCCGCCCAGCCGCAGCTCCATCCGGGCCAGCACCCGAACCCCGTTGCGGTAGAAGCCGTGCAGGCCGTGGCCGCGCAGCTGGCCGTCCGGGCCGGAGGCGGCCATCGCGGGGGCGTTGACGCAGAGCAGCGCGTGGTGGACGGCCGGGGGCTGCGGGCGCGACGGGGTCGCGGGCCGTCCGAGGCCGACGGGTGCACCTGCGGGCCCGGCCGCCGGGAGCGGGTCGGGACGGCCGACCGGTCTGGGCGCGCCGACCACGCTCTCGGCCGGAATGGCCTGTAGTGGCCTCATGGCGGTCACCGGACTCTCCTCCCCTCGGCGGTCCGGTGGCCGGTCAGGCCGGTGGGCCGCGAGCATGCTCGGTCGCGTGCTGTTGGTGCCCGGCCGACGAGGTCGCTCCCGTCGGCGGGTGTGCCGTGTCTGGCCGTACCCGGCGGTGGGCCGTGCCATGCGGTACGCGGTACCGGGCCGGTACCGGCGCTCCGCGCCTTCCGCGTCGGGCACCTCATCGTGCCCGGCACGTCCTCAGGTCCGGCGCCCCGGCCTGCCGGTGACGCCCCGCCCGTGACGCCCCGCCCCGCGCCCCGTGACCGCCGGGTCGGCGGTCGCACCCGGCCGGTCCGCACCATCGGACGGCTTTCCGGGACCGGGCCGCGTCCGGACGCCGTCCGGGCGCAGGGCCCCTGGGGTGAACGCCACGCACCGCCGCCAGGTCACGCCCGCCGGGGCCGCCGCTGGTCACACCCGGTCCGTCGGGCGGTCCGCGCCACCTCTGCCGGGCCGTCACGGGAGGCCTCGCCAGGGGTCTGCGGCGCCTGTGGCCCGAGCCGGGCTCCGGCGCCCGGACCGGGGGCCGGGTCGCGGCCGGCTGCGCAGTCCGGTGGGTGGCGGTGGTCGAACCGGTGCTCGACCGCGGTCAGGATACGGTGCGGGGGTCGCGGCGCCCGTACCCGGTGACCCCGCGAACCGCGACGCAATCGCTGTGACCAGCAGAGACCGAGGAGTTGCATGTCCACCGTCAGCCGGCTGCCCGGGATTGTCACGACCGACCACGTCTTCCAGGTCCCGCTCGACCACGCCTCCCCGGAGGGCGAGCAGATCGAGGTCTACGCCCGCGAGGTGGTGGCCTCCGGCCGCGAGCGGGACGACCTGCCCTGGCTGCTGTTCCTCCAGGGCGGGCCCGGCGGCAAGGCCGCCCGCCCGCTCGGCCGGGACGCCTGGCTGGAGCGCGCCCTGGACGACTACCGCGTGCTGCTGCTCGACCAGCGCGGCACCGGGCGGTCCACCCCCGCGACCCGGCAGACCCTCGCCCGCCGCGGCGGCCCGCAGGAGCAGGCGGACTACCTCGCCCACTTCCGCGCGGACGCGATCGTCCGGGACGCCGAGCTGATCCGCCACCGGCTGCTCGGCGCCGACCGGCGCTGGAGCGTGCTCGGCCAGAGCTTCGGCGGCTTCTGTGCCCTCACCTACCTCTCCTTCGCTCCCGAAGGCCTGACGGAGGCCTTCATCACCGGCGGCCTCTCGGGCCTCGGCAGCTCGGCGGACGACGTCTACCGCGCCGCCTACCCGCGCGTCGTCCGCAAGAACGAGGACCACTACGCCCGCTTCCCGCAGGACGTCGAGGCCGTGCGGCGGATCGCCGCCCACCTCGCCGACTCCCCCGCCACGCTGCCCGACGGCGGGCTGCTCACCGTCGAGGCCTTCCAGGTGCTCGGGATGATGCTCGGCGGCGGCAGCGGCTCCGGGGCCCTGCACTACCTCCTGGAGGAGGCCTGGGTGGAGGGCCCGGCCGGGGCCGAGCTCTCCGACACCTTCCTGGCCGGCGTCCAGGCCAGGCTCTCCTTCGCCGAGGGCCCGCTGTACGCGGTGCTGCACGAGTCGATCTACGGCCAGCGCTCGGTGGACCAGGGCGGCACCGCCTGGTCTGCCGAGCGGGTCCGCAAGGAGTTCCCGCAGTTCGACGCCCGGGCGGCGCTGGAGACCGGCGCCCCGGTGCTGTTCACCGGGGAGATGATCTACCCCTGGATGTTCGACACCGACCCGGCGCTGCGCCCGTTGAAGGAGACCGCGGACCTGCTCGCCGCCCGCACCGACTGGCCCGACCTCTACGACCCGGCGCGGCTGGCCGCCAACACCGTGCCGGTCGTGGCGGCGGTGTACCACGACGACATGTACGTGGACACCGCCGACTCGTTGGAGACCGCCCGCGCGGTGCGCGGCCTGCGGACCTGGATCACCAACGAGTGGGAGCACGACGGCCTGCGGGTGAGCGGCGGGAAGGTGCTGGACCGACTGATCAAGATGGCCCACGGCGAGGCGTAGCCCCCTCCCGATCGGTGGGGCGGCGAGTGGCTCAGTGCGCACGGTGTGCTCCTCTCGCCGCCTGCCGGGCGCCCCGGCACCGGTGCAGGCCCGTGCCGGCCCGGACGGCGGCCGAGGCGCAGGCGCCCACCCGGCCGAGCCGCACGCCCCGGGTGGGCCGCGCCCCGGGCCCCGAGCCGCACCCGGGGGCCGGGAGCAGGGCGACCGAGCCCCGGGCGCTGCCGGACGGCCCCGGCTCACCGGAGCGGTCTCGGCCGTCCGGGCCCCGATCGGCCGGAGCCGGGGTCGCGGCCGAGGCCGTGGACCCGCCCTTGCGTCGACCGCCCCGGCGTCGGCGGCGTGCACCTCCCGTCGAGCCGGAGCGGTGCCCGGCCCCACCGCCCGGGGCCTGGTCCGGCCCCGGCGGTGCCCCCGGCCCGTCGTCGGCCGCGGGCCCGGACTCGGCCCCGCTCCGCGGCGCGACCGCTCGCTGCTCGCGCCGCCGCCGCTGGGCCTCGACGGCGGAGAGCAACGCCTCCGGTGTCATGCCGTCGTTCATGGACTCGTACAGCAGCTCGGCCAGCAGGTAGCCCGGCGAGAGCCGCAGGACGTGGCCGAGCACCACCCGGGCGGTGGCCATGTCCCCGGCGACCCAGGAGGCCCAGGCCAGCAGGGTGAGCGGGGCCACCGCACAGCCCTCGTACGGCGGGACGGCCCGCCGGGCGAGGAAGCGCCAGAGCCGCTCGGCGGGGGCGAGTTCGTCCGGCCGGACGAACTCGACGCCGCGGTCTCGGGTGAGGCGGTCCCGCAGGGCGAACAGCAGCCGGGCCGTCCGCTCCTCGTCGAGCTCCCGGGCACCTGCCGCGAACTCGGCGAAGGCCTGCTCCAGCAGTTCGAGGCCCTGCTCCCGGGAGACGGACCCCGCGAGGGGCTCGGCCCGGGCCAGCGCCTCGCGCTGGGCGGCGTCCTCCGGCGGGCCGACCGGGGCCAGCCCGGCGACGATCGCCTTCCGGCTGCCGCGCGGCACCAGGCCCGCCACCGTCGCGGCCGCGGCCGCCGGGCCCGGATCGGGACCGCGCCGCACCGGATTGCCGGCCGGATCGCAGCAGCCCTCGCGGCGGCAGAGGAAGGACCACCAACGGCCGTCCGAGACGCACAGCGACTCCTTGACGACCACCCCCCTGCGTCCGAAGGCCGCGCGCAGCTGGTCGGCCAGCGGCCGCAGCTCCTCCGCCGGGGGCGGGGCGTGCGCCCCGGCCGGATCCTGGCAGAGGTAGAGGAGCACTTCGAGCGGCCGACCGCCGTGCCGCTCGGAGAGGGCGACCAGCAGGGCGGCCGTCTCGTCCGCCGCGGCCGGCCAGTCCGCGGGCGAGGCCGGGAGGTCCGCCCGGATGACCCCGCCCTGCTGGAGGTCGGGGCCCTGGAGACCCACCGCGACGATGCTGTCGTCCGGGTAGAACCCCAGGAGGTAGGGCAACAGTTCGGCCATGTCGGCCGGACCGCGCATGACGACGGGCCGCTGCTCGGAAGCCGGGCCCAGGGACAGGATGACGTGTTCGTTGTTCATCGCGTTCATGGCCGTTAGCGTGGGCGCAATCCGACAACGACCCCGGAACTTTCTTTTTTCCTGTGGATAACTCGGCCCCCGATTTTTCCTTCACTCGACCGGAGCACACAAAACCCACTCCGGAGAGTGGATTTTGGCGACCGTTCAGCGGATCAGCGGATGAAATACACCCCGCCTTCCACTCCGCCCTCCCCTCCGCATTCGCCCCTTGTCGGCGGCATGGGGTTACATCGACGCCATGCAGCAGCCCGACATCCACACCACCGCCACCGCCGACCGCGCCGAGGTCCGGGCGCGGGCCGAGGCCGTCCTGCGCGAGCTGGCCGGCCCCGCCGCCAGCCTGCGCGAGGACCAGTGGACGGCGATCGAGGCCCTCGTGGTCGACCACCGCCGCGCACTGGTCGTCCAGCGCACCGGCTGGGGGAAGTCCGCGGTCTACTTCATCTCCACCGCCCTGCTCCGCGCCCGCGGCGCCGGACCGACGGTGATCGTCTCCCCCCTGCTCGCCCTGATGCGCAACCAGGTCGAGTCGGCGGCCCGGGCCGGGATCCACGCCCGCACCATCAACTCCGCCAACACCGAGGAGTGGGACGAGGTCCAGGCCGAGGTCGCCGCCGGGAAGGTCGACGTCCTGCTGGTCAGCCCCGAGCGGCTGAACAACCCGGACTTCCGCGACCAGGTGCTGCCGAAGCTCGCCGCCTCCACCGGCCTCCTGGTCGTCGACGAAGCCCACTGCATCTCCGACTGGGGCCACGACTTCCGCCCCGACTACCGCCGGCTGCGCACCATGCTGGCCGACCTGCCGCCCGGCGTCCCGGTGCTGGCCACCACCGCCACCGCCAACGCCCGGGTCACCGCGGACGTCGCCGAGCAGCTCGGCACCGGCAGCACCGACGAGCACGCGCTGGTGCTGCGCGGCCCGCTCGACCGGGAGAGCCTCACCCTGGGCGTGCTCGCCCTGCCCGACCCGGCGCACCGGCTCGCCTGGCTGGCCGACCACCTCGAGCGGCTCCCCGGCTCCGGCATCGTCTACACCCTGACGGTGGCCGCCGCCGAGGAGGTCACGGCCTTCCTGCGCGAGCGCGGCTTCCCGGTGGCCTCCTACTCCGGCCGCACCGAGGACGCCGAGCGCCGCACCGCCGAGGCCGACCTGCTGGCCAACCGGGTCAAGGCGCTGGTCGCCACCTCCGCGCTCGGCATGGGCTTCGACAAGCCCGACCTCGGCTTCGTCGTCCACCTGGGCTCGCCCAGCTCGCCGATCGCCTACTACCAGCAGGTCGGCCGGGCCGGCCGCGGGGTGGACCGGGCCGAGGTGCTGCTGCTGCCCGGGCGCGAGGACGAGGCGATCTGGCGCTACTTCGCCTCGCTCGCCTTCCCTCCGGAGGAGCAGGTGCGGCGCACCATCGACGCGCTCGCCGAGGCCGGCCGCCCGCTCTCCACCGCCGCCCTGGAGCCCCGGGTGGACCTGCGCCGCGCCCGGCTGGAGACCATGCTCAAGGTGCTGGACGTGGACGGCGCCGTCCGCCGGGTCAAGGGCGGCTGGACGGCCACCGGGCAGAGCTGGGCGTACGACACCGCCCGCTACGCCAAGGTCGCCGCCTCCCGGGAGGCGGAGCAGCGGGCGATGCGCGACTATGCGGCGACCACCGGCTGCCGGATGGAGTTCCTGCGCCGCCAGCTGGACGACGAGCAGGCCGTGCCGTGCGGGCGGTGCGACAACTGCGCCGGGCCGCTGCACACCCCGGAGGTCTCCGCGGAGGCGCTGGCCGCGGCCCGGGCCGCGCTCGGCCGCCCCGGCGTGAGCTTCGAGCCGCGCCGCCTCTGGCCGACCGGGATGGACGCGCTCGGGGTGCCGCTGAAGGGCCGGATCCCGGCGGGCGAGCAGGCGGAGACCGGCCGGGCGCTCGGCCGACTGTCCGACATCGGCTGGGGCAACCGGCTGCGCGCCCTGCTCGCCGACCAGGCGCCGGACGTGCCGGTGCCCGGCGAGGCGGTGGACGCGCTGGTGGCGGTGCTGGCCGACTGGGCCCGCGGCCCCGGCGGCTGGGCCGGGCCCGCGACGACGGAGGGCACCCGGCTGGAGCGGCCGGTCGGCGTGGTGACCATGGCCTCCTCGACCCGGCCCCAGCTGGTCGGCAGCCTCGGCGCGCGGATCGCCGAGATCGGGCGAATGCCGCTGCTCGGCCGGATCGAGTACGCCGGCGGCCTGCCGCCGCACGGGGCCCGCAGCAACAGCGCCCAGCGGCTGCACTCGCTGGCCGGGTCGCTGGTCCTGCCGCCGGAGCTGGAACAGGCGGTGGCGGCCGCGGGCGGGCCGGTGCTGCTGGTGGACGACCTCGTGGACTCGGGGTGGACGGTCACCGTGGCCGCCCGACTGCTGCGCCGCGCAGGAGCCGACGCGGTGCTGCCGCTGGTCCTGGCGGTGCAGGGCTGAGTCGGCGGCGGGCGGCCGCCGCTCCCAGAGCCGCCTTCACTCGAATGGCCTAACGGAAAGGAGCCGACAGGGCGATTTCGATCACACCGGAGATCCGACCCGAGAAAGGAGTGCCCACCATGCCGACGACGGTTCGACATGCCCTTCGCGCGGCGTGGATCACGGCCGGGCACCACCCGAACCGGGCTCGGGTCGGCGTGGAACATATCCGGCAGAACATGGGCTATCGGGTGGCGTTCATCATTTCATCATTGCCGCTCTGGCCCCGTTGCCCTGAGAATTGGGAGGTACCCGAAACCCGGTCCGCTGGATCCGCCCTTCGGCGTACCCAGGCACCCGCCTGCCCACGGGCCAGGAAGGAGGATCGTGATCAACGGTATCGGCCGAGGTCAGCATCCCCTCTCCGGAGGTCCGGCGCCCAGACGGTCGCTGGACCTGGAGACCTGGACCGCCTCGGGGATCCCGTTGCTGCGCGATCCGCGCGACTTCGTCCTGGAGCTGCACCAGCGCCACCTGCCCCAGCCGGGCACCGTCGTGGTGGCGGTGTTGGACGCGGTCCACCACCTCGCCGCCTCGGCCTCGTTCACGCCCTGGCCACACGACACCGACGGCTGGCAGCACCGGAACGCGCTGCTGACGCACCTGCGCCGGATCATCCCGCACGACCTGCGCCGGCCTGAGCCGACCCGGACGGCCCTGTTGCTGCGCTGCCGCGACGGCGCACCGGGCTGGACGGAACAGGACGGCGCCTGGATGTGGGCGCTGCGGGACGCGGCCGGGCTGCACGGGCTGCGCTGCGGCTCGTACATCGGGCTCACCCCGGCGGGTTGGCAGATCCTCGGGGACGGGCGGGGCGGACGCAATCCGCACGCGGGTTCGTGGGCGGACGGGCCGGTGCACACCGTGACGGAGCTGCCGCCACGGTCGGTGCTCGACGACACCCCGCGCAGCCAGCGGGCCCGGCAGCTGGCCGCCGAGGCGGCCAAGCGGGTCGACGCCCCGCCGCGCTCCCCGCAGTCCGAACCGCCGTGGATCCCGGCGCGGGTCACGACCGTCGAGCCCGGCCGCCGTACCGGTACTCGCTGAGCGGCTGCGGCCGCCGCGTACCGGCAGGCACCTGAGCGGCTGCGGCCGCCGTACCCGGGAGGCTCCGACGAGCAGCGGGGCGGCCACCGGGCGCCGGCAGCGGGACGGACTCCGGGCCCGGCACCGTACGGCACCGGGCCCGGAGTGAGGACGACGGGCGGAGCTCCGGTCAGGCCTTGACCGGGCGCCCCGGTGCGGCTCCGGCCGCCCCCGTGGCAACCGGGCCGGCCTCTCCGCAGACCAGCAGCAGGCTGTTCGCGCGGCCGAGCGCCTCGGTGTACGCCTCGGCGGCCCGGGCGGGCGAGCCGCCGTTGACCACCAGGACGACCACCTCGCGGCGGACCGGCCGGGCCAGCGCGGCGTCCGCGTAGAACACGTCACCGCCCTCGGCGAGTTGCGCCCAGTAGCGCTCCTCGCCGAAGGACAGCTCGTGCTGCTGCCAGGGGTGGGCGTCGCCGACGGTCAGCACCAGGATCTCGCCCGGGTCGCGGCCCGAGTCCAGGAGCTGGTCAACCGCTTCGTCGGCGCGGTCGAGCGCCTGCGCCGGGGTGGCGGCGATGCGCTGGACCTCGACCTGCGGCGTGGCGGGGGCCGGGCGGCGAGGCGCCGGACCGGGCTTGGGGATCAGGCGCGGCGGTCCCGAACGGTCGGCACGCGGCGGTGCCGGCCGCGGGGGCGCCGGGCGGGGACCGGGCACCGGGAGGGGCGCGGCGGTGGTGGGTGCGGTGGCGGGTGCACCGCCGGTGGCGGGCACGTGGAGGGCTTGTGCGTCCGACTCGCGGGGGAAGGGAACGCCGGGGCCCGGGAGGCTCTCGTGAATCTCCGACTCCTCGGGGAAGACAGGCATACCCGGATATCTATCAAATGCCGGTCGAACGCGCACGGGCGCCCCACCCATTGGGCACCGGACATCCGCCGCCCCCACCCCGGCAATTCCAGACGGACCGTCAGAAACCGAGCGTCAACTGTTCGTCGGCGGATCCCTGACCGGCCCCGACGACGTCCCGACCGCGCTTCAGATGACGCCACTTGGGCAGTGCGTCCAAGTACGCCCAGGAGAGCCGGTGGTGCTCGGTGGGGCCGAACTCCTCCAGCGCGGCGCGGTGTACCGGGGAGGGATAGCCGGCGTTGTCCGCGAAGCCGTATTCCGGGCAGGACTCGCCGAGTTCGGCCATCAGCCCGTCGCGGTGGACCTTCGCGAGCACCGAGGCGGCGGAGACGCAGATGCAGGACTGGTCGCCCTTGATCACCGTGCGCACCCGCCAGGGGCCGCCGAGGTAGTCGTGCTTGCCGTCCAGGATCACCGCGTCGGGTTCGACCGGCAGCGCCTCCAGCGCGCGGACGGCGGCCAGCCGCAGCGCGGCCGTCATGCCGAGGTCGTCGCACTCCTGCGGCGAGGCGTGACCGAGCGCGTACGCGGTGACCCAGTCGGCGAGCACCGGTGCGAGGGCCTCGCGGCGCAGCTCGGTGAGCAGCTTGGAGTCGGTGAGCCCCTCCGGCGGCTTGCGCAGGCCGGTGACGGCCGCGCCGACGGTGACCGGTCCGGCCCAGGCGCCGCGCCCCACCTCGTCCAGCCCGACCACGACCTTGGCGCCGGCCCGGCGGAGCGAGCGTTCGACGGAGTGGGTCGGCGGGACGATGGGCATGACGGACTCCGTTCGGCAAAGCGGCCCGGCCGAACGGGGCGACCCCGCCGGACAGGCGGCCCCCTGCGGTGGGGCGGTCTCCAGCCTAAGCCCGCTCACGGACGCGCCGGGACCGCCGGGGGTCCCGCCCCGGGGCACCGGCAGGACCGCCCAGGGCCGCACCGGGGCCACCCCGCCCGCCCCGTCCAGCCCGGGGCCGGCTACGGCCGCCGGACCATCGGGACCAGTACGTCGTCCACCAGCCGGACCGCGAAGTCGGGGGCCAGGTCGGACTCGGAGACCTTCATCTGGAACATCAGCATCGCCGGGACGACGTCGGCGACCAGCGGGCTGACCGCGTCGGGGCGGACGTCACCGCGCTCGACGCCGCGGCGGAGGATCTCCAGGATGGTGTCCTTGGTCGGCCCGATCACCCGCTGCACGATGAAGTCCTTGAACACCTCGGCCTGTTGCTGGGAGAGCTCGGCCATCAGTGCGTGCAGGGCGGCACCCGCCGGGGAGCAGATCGCATCCGTGAACAGCTCGATGAGCTGCAGCAACTCGGCCCGGGCGGACCCGAGATCGGGGATGCCGTAGGGGCGTGGCAGAGTGGCGTCCAGGGCGTCGATGACGAGTTCGACCTTCGACGTCCAACGCCGGTAGAGCGCGGCCTTCCCGGTCCGCGCCGCAGCGGCGACGCCTTCCATCGTCAGTCGCGCGTAACCGCCGGAGGTGAGCTGGTCGAGCGCGGCCTCGAAGATCGCGTTCTCCAGCTCCTTCCCCCGACGCCGCACCGGCCGTGCCAGCGCCTCCCGGGCGGCCCGAATCGGACAGCGGGGCTCGGCCTCCTCCTCCGAAGCCGACGCCGACGAAGCCGACACCGGCACCGGCACCGGCACCGGCACCGGCGGGAGCGCGCCGGACGCCTCCGGCACCGCGGGGTCCCCGGATCCCGCCGGCGCCCGGTCCGCCGACGGGCGCCGCATCAAACGGTCCATTGCCACCATCCTTAAGGAACGCTTGCGTTCACTATCAACCCCAGGCTATCGTCCAGATTAGTGAACGGCACCGTTCCTTCCTAGCCCGCGCCGACGCGCAGCGGCCCGTCCGCGCCGGCGGATCCGCCGCAATCCCGGGCACCCGGGGCACCTGGCGCCGGACCCTTCACGCACCCGCCGCAAGCACCGCACCATCGCACCACCGCACCCACCCGCACCCACCGCACCGCGCACGTAGCCAGCAGGGGGCACATTCGTGGCTATCTCCGACACGCTCAGCAAGAACTCACCGCCGAAGTCCGGCCAGGGCCGGGGGAAGAACATCACCCTGGCCGTCATCGCGGCCACCCAGCTCATGGTGGTGCTCGACGCGACCATCGTGAACATCGCGCTCCCCGGCATCAAGGACGCGCTGAACTTCTCGACCACCGACCTGTCCTGGGTCATCAACGCCTACACGCTGACCTTCGGCGGACTGCTGCTGCTCGGTGGTCGCGCGGGTGACATCCTCGGCCGCCGCCGGGTGTTCATCTTCGGCACGCTGCTGTTCGGCCTGGCCTCGCTGCTGGGCGGCTTCGCCCAGGACAGCACGCTGCTGCTGGCCGCCCGCGCGCTCCAGGGCATCGGTGGCGCGATCTGTTCACCGACCGCCTTCGCCCTGATCGCCACCAACTTCGAGGAGGGGCCGGAACGCAACAAGGCGTTCGGCGTCTTCTCTGCGGTGGCCGGTTCGGGCGCCGCGATCGGCCTGCTGGCCGGCGGCCTGCTCACCGAGTACCTGGACTGGCGCTGGGTGTTCTTCGTCAACGTGCCGATCGCCGTCCTGATCGCGATCGCCGCGCCGCGCTACATCGCCGAGTCCGAGCGCCACCCGGGCCGCTTCGACCTGCCCGGCGCCTTCACCTCGACGCTCGGCCTGGTCGGCCTGGTCTACGGCTTCATCCGGGCCGCCTCGGACGGCTGGTCGGACCCCGTGACGCTCGGTTCCTTCGCCGCCGGCGCGCTCCTGCTGGCCGCGTTCATCGTGATCGAGCGGCGCACCGACCAGCCGATCACCCCGCTGCACCTGTTCGCCGACCGCAACCGCACCGGCGGCCTGGTGATGATGCTCTGCCTGGCCGCGGCCATGTTCGGCATCTTCTTCTACGTCGTCCTGTTCGTGCAGGGGCCGCTCGGGTACAGCCCGCTCAAGGCCGGTGTCTCGTTCCTGCCGATCAGCGTGTCGATCATCATCGCCGCGCAGGTCGCCTCGGCCCTCCAGGCCAAGTACGGCCCGAAGCCGTTCATGGCGGGCGGCGCGCTGCTGGTCACCGTCGGCCTCACCTGGCTGACGCAGATCCACAAGGACAGCGGCTACGTGGACGGCGTGCTGGCCCCGACGGTGATCTTCGGCCTCGGCATGGGCCTGATCTTCGTCCCGGTGATGCTGCTCTCGGTCGCGGGCGTTCCCGGCGAGGAGACCGGCGCCGCCTCCGGCCTGCTCAACTCGATGCAGCAGATCGGCGGTTCGCTCGGTCTCTCGATCCTGACCACGGTCTTCGCGCACTACGCCGTGCCCGAGTTCAAGGCTCAGCTGCCCGGGTTCCAGCAGACCGCCTCAAAGGAGCAGCTCGCCTACCTGATGGAGAAGCACGACTTCCCGCCGGGTTCCGACGCCGCCAACTCGGTGCTCGCCCAGGGGATCTCGCACGGCTTCATCGTCGGCGCGGTGCTCGCCGGGGTCGCGCTGCTGGTCGCGGTCTTCGTCGTCAAGGCGAAGGCGAGCGACCTGCCGAGCGGCGACAGCGCCGCCGTCGCGATGCACTGATCCGCACCGGACCCCTGCGGGCCACCGGAATCGCCACGGGCCGGCCGGGAGCAACACGCTCCCGGTCGGCCCGGCGGCGTTCCGAGCCCGCGCGGCCGCCGCTACCAGCCCCGTCAGGGCTCCAGCCCGGCCCACTCGCAGGGCCCCCGCCCCGACAGCGGCCTCTCCACCAGCGGCCGCTCCGCCAGGACCTGCCGGGCCCCGGCGACCGAGCCGCCGGCCGCGTACCAGGGCCGGGTGTCCTGGTCCAGGTCGCGCCGGATCAGCTGCAGCGCGCAGGAGCGCTGCGGCTCGAGCAGCCGGTCCAGGGCGGGCACCGCGTCCGCCGAGAGGCCTCGGACGTTGCGCAGGTCGATCTGGCCCGACCGCTCGTACCGGGCGACGTTCTGCTCCGCGACGATCGCGTCCGGTCCCATCAGGCCGTACACCGCGACGGTGAGCATGCCGCTGAGGACGACGGCGCGGGGCAGCCAACCGCTGCCGCGGGTGAGCCCGGCGGTGATCAGCAACAGGAAGACGGCGCCCAGCCAGATCTCGACCACCAGCACCCAGAGCCGCAGCCTGGTGAGCCCGGAGGCGTCCACGTAGAACCACATCCGGCCGAGGGCCGAGGCGACCACGACCAGCGCGAGCAGGCAGAGCAGTCCGAGCAGGATCCGGGCCAGCCGACGGTCGGCCGGCGTGGTGCGCGGGGCCCAGCGCTTGGCGACGGCCACCACGACCAGGGTCAGCACGGTGATCACGCTCAGCTGCCAGAAGCCCTGCCGGGCGTACTCGGAGCGGCTCATCCCGGTGTTGGCCAGTACGGCGTCCGCGCCGCCGAGCACCACGACCGCCCTGATCACCGCGAAGGCGCCGAACATCAGGTTGAGCGCGACCAGGGGCAGCGCCCATTCCAGCCGCCGCCGTTCGCGGCCCGGGCGGACCACCATCCGGTCCCAGCGGCGCGGGCCGGCCGCGATGTGGGCGAAGCCGAGCGCGGTGAGCGTCCCGAGGGCGAACAGCGTCCCGCGCACCGGCAGTTGGTGGACGTCGAAGCTGGGGATCAGGCCGGTCAGCAGGTCCGCCATGGCGGCGTCGGCACCGGCGAACAGCAGGCCGAAGACGGTCAGCAGGACGGCGGCGACCGCGAGCGCCTTGAGCACCGGGACGATCCGCCCGACGCCGGGCAGCGGCCGGCCCTCCAGGCCGTCCCAGACCCAGCCCACACCCGGGATCAGCTGCCAGAGCACGGCGGGCAGGGCGAACAGCACCCCCGGCCAGCGGCGGCCGCCGTGCAGGGCGAGCGAGGCCAGCCCGACCGCGCAGCCGGAGGCGAGCAGCGCGGGCCAACCCGCGTCCCAGCGGGCCGGGACGGCGAGCAGGGCGAGGGCCAGCAGGCTCCAGACGAGCGTCCAGGGCCGGATCCGGCGGCCTGCCGTACGGGCGACCAGGCCGGCGACGACGGCCGTGGCGGCGCCCCAGATCAGCAGGTTGGCGCCCACTCCGTCGTACAGCAGCCAGGCCGTCAGCAGGCCGGTGAGCAGGGCGGACAGCAGGACCTTGGGGGTGGCGGCAGCCTGCCGATCGGGGTCGGTGCCGCGCAGCCGGTCCCCGCGGGAGGGCGCGGGCGCGCCGGGCGAGCGGTCCGGGCCGGCGGGTCGGTACATGTCGAACGGCGAGGCCGGAACGGACTGCGCATCCGGGTCGGCCTGCGCGTCCCAGTCGGTTTGCGCGTCCGGGTCGGCTTGCGCGTCCGCATCCACCGACTGACCGTGGTCGACCGACAGGTCGTGGTCGGCGGCGGGCAGTGGATCGGTCGGGGCAGGCGTGGACGGGCCTGACATGGGTCCCCCTCGGTGGTCGGCGGGCATGCGGGAAACCGTCCTCCGGACGGTCCGCGGGCGGGCGTTCTCGACGCCCCTGCCGTCGCCGACTGTAGACGATTCTGAACAAGTTCAAAAGTTGGTTCTGAACGCGTTCAGAAGACCCGGGGCCACTGGCGGGGAGATCCCGCGGCCCGCTGACACCGCAGCTCACCACCGGAGCCGCCCGCCCTACCCCTTGACCGACCCCGCCAGCAGTCCGCGGACGAAGTACCGCTGGAGGCCGAAGAAGACGATCAACGGCACGATGATCGACAGGAACGCCCCCGCCGTGAGCAGCTCCCAGCGCCCGCCGAGCGACCCGGACAGCTGCGCCAGCCGGACCGTCATCGGCGCCACCTCCGGCGTTCCCCCGGCGAAGGTGAGCGCGACCAGCAGGTCGTTCCAGACCCAGAGGAACTGGAAGATCGCGAACGAGGCCAGGGCCGGGGCGCACAGCGGCAGCACGATCGAACGGAAGATCTTGAAGTGCGAGGCGCCGTCCACCACCGCCGCCTCCATCAGGTCGCGCGGCAGCTGGGCGATGAAGTTGTGCAGCAGGAACACCGCCAGCGGCATCGCGAACATGGTGTGCGCCAGCCAGACCGGCGCGTAGCTGCCCTTGAGGTCCACCGCCGGGATCAGCGTCAGCGACCCCAGGTGCGCACCGCTGGAGAACAGCCGCAGCAGTGGGATCAGCGCCATCTGGAGCGGCACCACCTGGAGCGCGAACACCGTGAAGAAGACCGCGTCGCTCCCCCGGAACCGCACCCAGGCCAGCGCGTAGGCCGCCATCGCCGCGAGCACCAGCGGGAAGAGGGTGGCCGGGATGCTGATCGCCAGCGAGTTCACCAGGAAGGGCAGCAGACCGGTGGAGCTGCCGGAGCCGCCCTCGAACAGCACCGCGTGGTAGTTGCCGAGGCCGAAGTCCGGGTGGAGCAGGGCGTTCCACCAGCCGTCCTTCGTCACGTCCTGCTTGGGACGCAGCGAGGTGACCAGCAGGCCGAGGGTCGGGATCGTCCAGAGCACCGTCACCCCGATCACGAACACCGAGGCCAAGGGACTGCTGAAGGCCTTCCGCACGGGGTTCCCCACGACCGGACGGCGGCTGACGGCTTTCGCCTCAGGAGTGCTCACCGCACCTCACGCTCCCTCCGCAGCTGGACGATGTTGTAGGCCACCAGCGGCAGCACCGCGAGGAACAGCAGGACGGCGAGGGCGCCGCCCCGCCCGTCGTCGAACTGCGCGAAGGACTGCGAGTACATCTCGTTGGCCAGCACCTGGGTGCCGAAGTTGCCGCCGGTCATGGTGCGGACGATGTCGAAGGCCTTCAGCGTGATGATCATGACGGTGGTCAGGACGACCATCACCGTGGTGCGGATCATCGGCACGGTGACGTGCCAGAACAGCCGCACCCCGGTCGCGCCGTCCAGCCGGGCGGCCTCCAGCACCTCGTCCGGGATCGCCTTGATCGCCGCCGAGAGCACCACCATCGCGAACCCGGTCTGTACCCAGACCATCACCGCCATCAGCAGGAAGGTGTTCAGCGGCTGGCTGAGCAGCCAGTTCGGCGGGTCCGACCAGCCCACCGCGTGGGCGAGTTGGCTGAGCAGGCCGATCTGCGGCTGGTCCTTGCCGCGGGCCTCGTAGACGAACTTGAAGATGATCGAGGCGCCCACCAGCGAGATCGCCATCGGCATGAAGATCAGCGACTTGTACACCGACTGGCCGCGCATCCGGTCCACCAGCAGCGCCAGCAGCAGGCCGAGGCCGGTCGCCACCAGCGGCGCGACCACCAGCCACAGCAGGGTGTTGAACAGCACCTTCCGCACCGAGTCGGTGGTGAACGCCCAGCCGAAGTTCTCGCCGCCGACGAAAGCCTTGCCCTCACTGTCGTGCAGGCTCAGGTAGACCGTGCGGATCAGCGGCGCCACCAGGCCGACCGCCAGCAGCAGCACCGCCGGGCCGAGGAAGACCAGGACGGCCAGCGGGCGGGCCAGCCGGCCCCGGGCGCGCCCGGCGACCAGGAAGACCACCAGCAGGATGCCGAGGAAGCCCGCGATCGCGCCGAAGCTGTTGCCGAACTTGATCGCCGCGTCGCCCCAGGCGCCGACGGCCAGCGAGTCGGCGCCCGGCGGGGAGCCGGATACGGGCATGGCTGCACATCCCTTCGGTTCGTCCAGCAGGAAGGGGAAGCGGGTGAGGGAGAGGGAGCAGGAGCGGGAGGGAGGGAAGGAGGAAGAGGGGCGGGCGGTGCGGGTGGGTGGCCCCGCACCGCCCTCGGCGGGTGGTCCCGGACGCCCGGACGGGCGGGCTACTTCGGCCAGGCGGCGTCGATGTCGGCGGCGACCTTCTGGATCGACTGCCCCTCGGCGAACCAGGCGGTCAGCGACTTCCACTCCTGCCCGGAGCCGACGGCCGCCGGCATCATGTCGGAGGCGTCGAAGCGGAAGGTCGCGCTCGGGTCGGTCAGCGCCTCCGCGGAGAGCTTGTCGATCGGGTCGGTGTACAGGCTCTTGTCCACGCCCTGGTTGGCCGAGACCCAGCCGGTCGCGGTCCTCACCCGGCTGCTCGCCCAGTCCGAGCTGGACAGGTAGTTCTGCACCGCCTGCGCCTCGGGCTTGGCGGAGAAGGCGGCCAGGAACTCCCCGCCGCCCTCGACCGGGTTGGGGATCGCCGGGTTGACGGCGGGCAGGTGGAAGGCGAAGACGTCGCCGTCCGGGGCGACCTTGGTCCCCTTGGGCCACTGCGCCTCGTAGAAGGAGGCCTGCTGGAGCATCGCGCACTTGCCGGTGAGGATCGGCGCACCCGCGTCCTGGAAGGTGGTGGTGGCGATCGACTTGACGTCGCCGTAACCGCCGTTGACCCAGGCCGGGTTCTGCATCCAGCCGGCGACGGTCTTCATGGCCGTGGTGATCTTCTCGTCGGAGAACTTCACCTGGTGGCCGACCCACTGGTCGTACACGTCACCGCCGTACGTACCCAGCACCACCTCCTCCAGCCAGTCGGTGGCCGGCCAGCCGGTGGCCGTGCCGGAGGCGATGCCGCCGCACCAGGGCTTGGGGCCGCCCGCCTTGGCGATCCGGTCGCTGAGCGCCATGAGGTCCGCCCAGGTCTTCGGCACCTCGTAGCCGGCCGCCGTGAAGGCCTTCGGCGAGTACCAGACCAGGGACTTCATGTTGGCGCTCATCGGGGCCGCGTAGAAGGTGCCGTCGACCGAGCCGTAGGTCTTCCAGACCGGGCTCCACTTGTCCTGGTTGGCGACGGTCTGGGCGGGCGGCTTGACCACCTTGCCGCTCTTCACCATCTGCGCCAGCAGGCCCGGCTGCGGGATGATCGCGAAATCCGGGGCGTTGCCGCCGGCCACCCGGACCGGCAGCTGGGACTCGAAGTCGTTGGACCCCTCGTAGCTGATCTTGATCCCGGTGCACGAGCTGAACTCGGCCCAGGACTTCTCCAGGTTGTCCGACTCCGGACTGAGGATCGAGGCGAACATCGTCACCGTGGTGCCCGGATGTCCCGCGTACGGCTGGTACTTGGCACAGTCGCCGGTCAGCGTCCGGGCCGCCCCGCCGCCACCCGAACCACCGGAGCTGTTCGAGCAGGCCGCGGTCAGGACCAGGGCCGCCAGCAGGGCGGGTACGGCCACCAGTGGACGGCGGTAACTCGCGGACGGCGCGTTCGGATTGAGGGTCAATGCGGTCCTCCTCGCCAGGGCGTGCTGCCTAGGGTGGGCTGAACGACATTGCGCTGTACCGGAGATGGGCGTGCAGGGATCGCTGGGCGAGCGGGCGGCCGAACCGATCCGACGACGTTAACGCAGCCTTCCGCCGCCGCCAAGGTCATTGGTCGACCTTCCCCCACACCGGTGCCCGGACCGTGACCTCCGAAACCGCCGACCGCGCGCAGCGGACGCCACCGCCCCGCCCGGAGACCGGGCGGGGCGGGCTTTTCCGACGCACCGTCCGACGCATCGTCTGGTCGAGGTCCGGCCGGACGTCACCAGAGCCGGACGGGCAGCTCCAGCAGGCTGTTCACCACCAGCGACGGGCTCGGCCGCAGCTCGCCGTCCGGGACCGCGAGCGACAGCCCGGGGAAGCGCTCGAACAGCGCCGGCAGCGCGACCGCCGCCTCCAGCCGGGCCAGCGGCGAGCCCGGGCAGACGTGCGGGCCGTGGCCGAAGGACAGGTGCCGGGTCGGGTCCCGGGTGATGTCGAACAGCTCCGCCGTCACCCCGTGCTGCAGCGGGTCCCGGCCGATCGCGTTGTACGAGACCAGCACCGGGTCGCCCGCCGGGATCACCACCTCACCGACCTCGATGGACTCGGCGGCGAAGCGGAACAGGAAGTTGCTGGTCGGCGGCGTCCAGCGGAGCGACTCCTCGACCACCGCGTCCCAGGACACCTCACCCGCGCGCACCAGCTCCAGCTGGTCCGGGTGCGCCAGCAGCGCCCGCACCGCGTTGCCGATCAGGTTGACGGTGGTCTCGTGGCCGGCCGCGATGATCACCCGCAGGGTGGCCGCCGCCTCCGCGTCGGTGAGCGCCCCGCCCTCGGTGTCCGCCGCCAGCAGCACGCTCGCCAGGTCCTCGCCCGGCTCCGAACGGCGCTGCGCGACCAGGCCGTTGACGAAGGCGTTCAGTCCGGCGACGGTAGCCTGGATGCCCTCCGGGTCGGGCTTGACGCCGAAGAACCGCTCGTACAGGTCGCGCAGCAGGGCGTGGTCCGACTCCGGGACGCCCAGCAGCGAGCAGATCACCGTCATCGGCAGCGGGAAGGCGAAGGACGACTTGAGGTCGACCAGCGGCTCCCCGGCCGCCAGGGCGTCCAGCAGCGCGTGGGTGATCTCCTCCACTCGCGGGCGCATCAGCTCGACCCGGCGTGGGGTGAAGGCCTGGGCGACCAGCGCCCGCAGCCGGCGGTGCTCGGGGCCGTCCGTGGTCACCATGCTCGGGCCGGGCACCGCCAGGCCGATCAGCGGCCAGGTCTTCGGCACCTCGCCGCGCTGGTAGGCGGCCCAGTGCCGGGCGTCCTTCACCAGCCGGGCGTCGGTGAGCAGGTCACGCGCGGCCGCGTGCCGGGTCACCGCCCACCCGGCGACCCCGCCGGGCAGCACCACCGGCACCGCCGGACCGGCGGCCCGCAGCAGGGCACCCTCGGCGGCGTTGTCGCGGGCCAGCGGGTCGAGGGCGATCGGGGCCGGGGCAGCGGTCATCGGCGGCAACTCTCCTTGACGTAGTGACGTAGAGGATCTTCGAACGGTTGTGCACGTCCTGTGGATCCTGGCTGGCCCGACCAAGATCCGCAAGGCTCCCGCCGCACCCGGCAGGGCACCGGCGGCATCCGGGAGCTTCCCGTACCCGGAAGCGCCTAGTAGCCCGGGCTGAACGAGACCGGCAGCGCGACCAGCCCGCGCACCCAGGCCGAGGGCCGCCACACCAGCGCGTGCTCGGCCACCGCCAGCCGCAGGTCCGGCAGCCGGTCCAGCAGCACCTCGATCGCGGTGGTGGCGATCACCTCGGCCGCCTCCTGCGCCGGGAACGGGCAGCCGTGCTCGCCGTACGAGTAGCTCATGTGCGCCCGGTTCCCCTCGGCCGGACGGCCGTCGGGCTGACGCACCGACGGGTCCGCGTTGGCCCCGGCGAAGCCCAGCAGCAGCATGTCGCCCTCGGCGATCCGCTGGCCGCCGAGCTGGGTGTCCCGCACCGCCCAGCGGCCGGCGAAGATCTGGGTCGGGGTGTCCTCCCAGAGCGCCTCGTTGAGCGCCTGGCTGATGCTGCGCCGGCCACCGGCCAGCGAGGCCGCGAAGCGCTCGTCGGTGAGCATCAGCCGCAGCGCGTTGGAGATCCAGTACGAACTGGGCTGGTGACCGGCGATCAGCAGCACCCGCAGGTCGCGCATCACCTCGTCGTGGGTCAGCGCCGCCGGGTGCTCCAGCATCCGCGAGGCCACGTCCGCACCCGGGTGCTCGGCCTTCTCCTCCACCAGCGCGAGCATCAGTTCCAGCAGCCGCTGGGCGCCCGCCGGGGCATCCGCGCCGCCGTCCAGCATGGCCAGCAGCGCCGTGATCAGCTGCGGCGCCTGCTCCTCGTCCAGGCCGAGGACCCGGCACAGCACCAGCAGCGGCATCCGGTGCGCGTACTCGGCGACCAGGTCGGCCTCGCCGCGCCCGGCGAACTCGTCGATCAGCCCGTCGGCGATCTCCTCGGCGTGCTTGCGCAGCTCGTACGGGTCGATCCCGGCCAGCGCGTCGGTGACCGCCCGGGACCGGCGGACGTGCTCCTCGCCCTCGGCGTACAGGATCGACGGCACCGGGGCCATCATCGGCTTCAGCGGCCAGTCCGCGGGCAGCGTCTCCCACGCGTTCCAGCGGCTGGAGTCCCGGCCGAAGAGCTGCGGCTGGCCGGTGACCTGCTGCAGCTCCCGGTAGCCGATGACCAGCCAGGCGGGCACGCCGCCGGCCAGCTCGACCGGGGCGACCGGGCCGTGCGCGGCGCGCAGTTCGCGGTAGAGCTGGGCCGGGTCGGTCTGGAAGCGCGGCCCGTACAGCGGCGTGGCGGCGGCGTGCGCCGGGCAGCCCGGGGGCGGGGTGACGGCGGGCTCGGTCACGGGGTGCTCTCCTCGTAGATCGCGTCGGGGGCTCCGGGGACGGCGGCCGCAGCGGGCCCGACCGGCGTACCGAATTCGCCGGCCGCGGCGGGCCCGACCGGCGTACCGGGTTCGGCCAGGGCGGCCAGCGCGGCCGCGTCGGCCCCGGCGAGGGCCGCCAGGTGGTGGACCAGCTCGATCAGCACCCGCTTGCCGGACTCCCGGTCACGGGCGTCGCAGTCCACCAGCGGGACCTCCGGCGGCAGGTCCAGCGCCTCCCGGACCTGCTCCAGGGTGTGGCCGGGCTCGCCGAAGTTGTTGCGGGCCACGATGAACGGGGTGCCGTGGTGCTCCAGCCGGTCGATCGCGTACCAGGAGTCCTCCAGCCGCCGGGTGTCCACCAGCACGACCGCGCCCAGGGCGCCGCTGAACAGCCGGTCCCACAGGAACCAGAAGCGCTCCTGCCCGGGCGCGCCGAACAGGTACAGCACCTGCCGCTCGGACAGGGTGATCCGGCCGAAGTCGAAGGCGACCGTGGTGGAGCGCTTGCCCCAGCTGCCGGCCGGGTCGATGCCTTCCCCCGCCCGGGTCATCACCTCCTCGGTGTTCAGCGGGCGGATCTCGCTGACCGAGCCGACCAGGGTGGTCTTGCCCACCCCGAACCCGCCGACCACGACGATCTTCAGCGCGTTGTCGGCGGTCGCCCGCAGCGGGGTGCGGCCCGCGGGCCGGACGTCCTGGAGGGCGGTGGAGGCGGAGAGGTCGGAGCGGTCGGAGAGGTCAGAGCCGTTGGAGGCCATGCAGCACCTGCTTCAACGTGTCGAGATCGGGCAGCCGGGCCTTGTTCGGCGCGAACCTGGGGTGCCGGGCAGTGACCGCGCCGGACTCCAGCAGGTCGCCGAGCAGGATCTTCACCACCGAGATCGGCAGCGACAGCTCCGCCGCCACCTCCACCACGGCGGTCGGGGCCTCGCACATCCGCAGGATCCGGACGTGCTCCGACTGCATCCCCGGCGCCGGCTGCCGCTCCGCGACGATCAGGGTGACCAGGTCGAAGGCGTTCTCCGGAGCGCGGCTGCGGCCCCCGGTGATGGTGTAGAGGCGGTCCGGGTCGTCGTCCCGGCCCGGCAGCACGGGCCCGGCGTTCATATCCCGGCGCTCTCGCGCTCGGCGGCGCCGCCGGACTCCGCGTCCGCCTCCCGGGCGGGCGCGCTGAGGTGGATGCCGATCTGCTCGATCAGGCCGTGCATGTTGTGGCCGACCACGCCCACGTCCGCGTCGTCGTCCGTGACCACCGCGAGGTGCGCGCCCTCGCCGGCCGCCACGATGCACAGGATGCCGCCGTGGAACTCGGTCATCGACTGCCGCACGCCGCCGCTGCCGTCCCCGAACTCGATCGAGGCGCCGTGCGCCAGGCTCTGCAGCCCGGAGGCGATCGCGGACAGCTGGTCGGCCTGGTCGGCGCTCAGCCCGGCGGTGTGGCAGAGCTTGAGGCCGTCGGCGGACAGCACCAGGGCGTGCCGGGTGCCGGGGGTCGCCGCCAGCAGGTTTTCCAACAGCCAGTCGAGGTCGCGGTCGGGGGCGCTGCTCATCAGGAGTCCTTCTCGGTGACGGGGGAAGCGTCGGGCGTGGTCTCGGGGTCCGTGGTCGGCGCGGCCCCGGGGGCGGGCAGCGCGGGCTGGGCGGCCCGGCGGAAGGCCCCGAACCGGGCGGCGGCACCCGCCGCGTCGGTCCGTACGGGCTTCGCGGCCGGAGCCGCCGCCGGGGTGGTGGTGGCCAGCGTCTGGCCGCGACGGCGCTGCGGCAGGCCGCTGTCGGTCATCCGGGCGGGCCCGGACGGGGTCTGGGTGGGGACCGCGGGTACGGGGAGGGCTGCAGCAGCCGGCGCGGCGGTCACCACAGCAGCGCTCGGCACCGCGGGCGCGCCGGGCGCGGGCGGCAGGAAGGCGGGCGCCGGGCGGGCGGGGGTGAGCGCGGGGCGCACGGACTCCACCACGGGCGCGGCAGTCGTCACGGGCGCGACGGCCGGGACGGGCGCCGGAACCGGGTGGGTGACCACCTGCTGCGGGATCAGCATCACCACCCCGGTGCCGCCGCGCGCCGACGGCCGGAAGGAGATCTGCAGCCCGTGCTTGCGCGCCAGCACGCCGACCACCGCGAGACCCAGCCGGGTGCCGGCGGAGAGGGTGGCGAGGTCCAGCGGCTCGGCGGAGACGGCGCGTTCCGCCCGGCGCAGCCAACTGTCGCTCAGGCCCAGCCCGCTGTCCTCGACGGTGACCGCCAGGCCGGCCGGCACCTCCTCGACGTAGACGTGCACCTCGGCCGGCGGGGCGGAGAAGTTGGTGGCGTTGTCCAGCAGTTCGGCCAGCGCGTGCATCACGCCCTCGGCCGCGAAGCCGGCCACCGCGGCGGTGCTGGCGTTGTGCAGCCGCACCCGCTGGTAGGCGCCGATCCGGCCGAGCGCGCCGCGCAGCACCGACTCCACCGCGATCGGCTTGGCCCAGCGGCGGCCGGAGCGGGCGCCGGTGAGCACCGCGATGCTGTCCGCCATCCGGCCCGCCTGGGCGGTCGAGTGGTCCAGCCGCAGCAGGTCGCCGAGGACCTCCTCGTCGTGCCGGTGCTGCATCTCGCGCAGTTCGGCGTGCATGCTCGTGGCCAGCGCCTGGACCCGCCCGGCGGCGGTGGCGCAGACCGCGAGCGCGGCGGCCCGCAGCCGCTCGCCGCGGCCGACCTCCTCGCCGACGGCGCGCAGCAGCGCGTACTGGGGGTGCTTGCGATGGGCGGCCAGCGCGCTGTCCACGGACGCGCCCCCGCGCAGCTTCTTCACCACCTCGGGCAGCACGCCCTCGGGGATCCGCTCCAGCTCGGCCCGCTCGGCGGCGGCCCGCTCCCGCTCCGCCCCGGCAGCGGCCCGCTCGGTGTCGACTTCGGCCCGCAGCCGGGCCAGTTCGGCGTGCGCGGCGGTGACGTCCGCCTCGACCCGGGCCAGCTCGGCGCGGGCGGCGTCCCGCTCGGCGAGTGCGGCGGCGGCCCGGTCCTGGGCGGCCGTCTCGGCCTGCCGGGCGGTGCCGGCGGCGACCAGCACGGCCCGGGTCTCCTCGTGCTGGGCGGCCAGGTCCTCGGCCAGTCGGCGGGCGCGCTCGGCGCCGCCCGCGGCGAGGCCGACCGCGATCAGCCAGAGCACCGCGACGGCGCCCACCGCGAGCGCGGTGAGCGCCTGGTGCGCGCCCAGGGCCCGGGCGATGCCGACCGGCGCGGCGACCAGCGCCAGCAGGACGGCGGCCGCGGTCAGGGCGACGGTGCGCGGCGCGGGGCGGCGGCGCGGCCGACCGTCGGGGCTGGTGGCTTCTCTCATCGGTGCGGTCCTCGGCAACGTCGGCGGGCGGCGGCGCGGGCGGCGGGTCGGCGACGGTTGCGGCCGCCGACAGCTGGTCGGGCGCATACCAGACCGCCCGGTGGCGTCGTGAAACGCCTCCGGGCGGCTGATCGGTTCACGCTTTCGGCCGATCATATCGATTCAGACATTGGCCTCAACCCGCTAGTTGACGGTCAATCTCCTTCATTCACGTCGAGGACACCGCACGGCGACACCTTCCACCCCTTCCAGGCACCGCACTCAGACCAGTCCGGCCTCCACCGCCTGCCGCACGGCCGCCGTGTCCAGCCCGTGGTCGACGACCACCAGCACCCCGAGCCCCTCCCCCTCGCGGAGCACCCCGAGCAGCAGGTGCGCCACTCCGATCTCCTTCGACTTCAACCGCAGCGCCTCCCGCAGCGACAGCTCCAGCGCCTTCTTCGCCGGGCGCGAGAACGGGATGTGCCCGGTCGCGAGACCCCCGGCGCGGAATCGGCCCCAGCGCTTGCGCGCCTCCTCCGGCGGGGCGTCCAGCGCCCCCTCCCCGAAGGCCGCCTCGACCGCCTCCCGCACCGCGTCCAGGTCGACCCCGATCGAGGCCAGCACCTGCCGGTCCCCCTTCCCCCGCAGGCGGCGCACCGCCTGCCGCACCGCTTCCTGGTCCAGCCCGGCCTCCGCCAGCACGGCGGCGCCCGGCTCCTCCGCGCGCTCCAGGATCCCCAGCAGGAGGTGCTCCGTCCCGACCCGGTCGTCCCGCAGCTGCCTCGCCTCCTCCTGCGCGATGACCACGGCCCGCCGGGCCCCCTGAGTGAACCGTTCGAACATCTCAGCCTCCGTCCTCGCCCTTGCCGGGCCCCCGTCGTGCGTGCTTCTTGTGCACCGCCTGCCTGGTCACCCCGAGGCAGACCGCGATGTCCTGCCAGGACCAGCCCTGCGCCCGGGCGTTGCCCACCTGGAGGTCCTCCAGGCGGTCCGCCAGATCACGCAGGGCGCGGACCGCCCGGAGCCCCACGGCGGGGTCACGACTGCTCGCGGCGGCCGCGAGCTCTCCGCTCTCGCTCATGACGTCAACTCTGGTTGACACTCCTGGGAATGTCAACCCCGGTTGACAGCTCCGGTCGGCCGCCGCCCCGGGACTCAGCCGAACCGCCGCGCCAACGCCTCCTCGAAGGTCCCCCGCCCCACCGCCCGCTCCGGCGTGGTGAGCCCGCCCGCCCGCAACGCCCGCCCCACCGCCCCCGGGATCCGCAACGGCAGCACCGGCCGCCGCCGACCCGCCGCCCGCAGGTACGCCTCCGCCAGCTCCCGGTACGACCACACCCGAGGCCCGCCCACCTCCGGCGCGAACCCGGCCGGCTCCCGCCCCACCAGCGCCACCACCCGCTCCGCCACCTCCCGGACCTCCACCGGCTGGACCTCGGCACCGCTCACCACCGGGAACACCGGCAGCCTCGCGCTCAGGTCGAAGGCCTTGAACAGCAGGTCGTGGAACTGCGTCGCCCGCAGCACCGTCCACCCCAGCCCCGACTCCCGCACCACCCGTTCACAGCCGAGCTTCGCCCGGTAGTACGCGAGCGGCACCCGGTCGATCCCCACGATCGACACGTACACCAGGTGCCGCACCCCGGCCCGCCGGGCCTCCGCCACCAGACGCCCGACCGCCGCCACGTCCTTCTTCCCCTGCGTGGTCGCGCAGTCCAGCACCGTCTCCACCCCGGCCACCGCCGCCGCGATCCCCGCCCCGCCCACCAGGTCCCCGACCACCCACTCGACCCCGTCCCCCGCCTCCCGCGCCCGCCGGCTCAACCCCCGCACCGCCACCCCGCGCGCCACCAGCAGCCGCACCACCTCCCGCCCCAACGTCCCCGTCGCCCCGGTCACCAGCACCGTCCCCGTCACCACACCACTCCTCTCACCGAGCACCGTCACCCCCTACAGACCGACCACCACCCCCGTCCGTGACATCGGCCCCCGGGACGCCGCTCCCGGACAACGAGAAAACGAGAAGAGGCGGGGCGAGGACGTGAAGTCCTCGCCCCGCCTCAGCGGTGGCTCACCCGCGCGGGGTCAGTCCGGCGGTCAGCTGCAGCCGCTGGTGGAGCCGCAGCCCTCGCAGAGGTAGCAGCTGCCGGCGCGGCGCATCTTGGTGCCGCAGGAGAAGCAGAGCGGCGCGTCGGCGTTGAGGCCGAGCTGGATCTCCATCAGCTCCGTGGAGTTGTGGGCCTGCTTCGGGGCCGCCTTGGGCGCCTCGACGGCCGGGGCCGGCTTGGCCGCGGCGACCGGGGCGGACTGGGCGAGGGACTCGGTGTCGAGCTCCTCGGCCTCCAGCGGCTCGTAGGAGCCGGTCTCCAGGTGGCGGGTGCGCTCCTCGACGGAGTGGATGCCGAGCGCCGAGCGGGTCTCGAACGGCAGGAAGTCCAGCGCCAGGCGGCGGAAGATGTAGTCGACGATCGACTGGGCCATCCGCACGTCCGGGTCGTCGGTCAGACCGGCCGGCTCGAAGCGCATGTTGGTGAACTTCGAGACGTAGGTCTCCAGCGGCACGCCGTACTGGAGGCCGACCGAGACGGCGATGGAGAAGGCGTCCATCATGCCCGCGAGGGTCGAGCCCTGCTTGGACATCTTCAGGAAGACCTCGCCGAGGCCGTCGTCCGGGTAGGAGTTGGCGGTCATGTAGCCCTCGGCGCCACCGACCGTGAAGGAGGTGGTGATGCCCGGGCGGCCCTTGGGCAGGCGCTTGCGGACGGGGCGGTACTCGACGACCTTCTCGACCACGGCGGCGGGGGTCTCCTCGGCCTTGGCCTCGGATTCCTTCTTCTTGGCGGAAAGCGGCTGGCCGACCTTGCAGTTGTCGCGGTAGATGGCCAATGCCTTCACACCGAGCTTCCAGGCCTGGAAGTAGATCTCCTCGATCTCTTCCACCGTGGCGCTCTCGGGCATGTTCACGGTCTTGGAGATGGCGCCGGAGATCCACGGCTGGATCGCCGACATCATCCGCACGTGGCCCATCGGGGAGATGGAGCGCTCGCCCATCGCGCAGTCGAACACCTCGTAGTGCTCGGCCTTGAGGCCGGGCGCGTCCACCACGTTGCCGTGCTCGGCGATGTGGGCGACGACCGCCTCGATCTGCTCGTCCTGGTACCCGAGGCGCTTGAGGGCGCGCGGGACGGTGCCGTTGACGATCTGCATCGAGCCGCCGCCGACGAGCTTCTTGAACTTGACCAGGGCGAGGTCGGGCTCGACGCCGGTGGTGTCGCAGTCCATCATCAGGCCGATGGTGCCGGTCGGGGCGAGGACCGAGGCCTGGGCGTTGCGGAAGCCGTTCTGGGCGCCGACGCGCAGCACGTC
The DNA here is from genome assembly GCF_042884005.1 of Kitasatospora sp. NPDC058162. Taxonomy (NCBI): domain Bacteria; kingdom Bacillati; phylum Actinomycetota; class Actinomycetes; order Kitasatosporales; family Streptomycetaceae; genus Kitasatospora; species Kitasatospora sp. NPDC058162. The sequence continues at coordinate 37,939 of NZ_JBHVUS010000026.1, read as the reverse complement.
CTGCCAGGACTTGTTGGCCGCGAGCCAGACCGGGGCGTCCAGGTCGTCGAAGGAGACGGCGTCCAGCGAGGCGTCGGCGTGCTGCTTCATGACCTGCTGGTGGGCGGTCGCGTTGCGCGCGTAGCCGTCGTACGGGCCGACGACGCCGGCGAGTTCGGCGCCGCGGCGGTAGGCGGTGCCGGTCATCAGCGAGGTGATGGCGCCGGCCAGGGCGCGGCCGCCCTCGCTGTCGTAGGCGTGGCCGGTGGCCATCAGCAGGGCGCCGAGGTTGGCGTAGCCGATGCCGAGCTGGCGGTAGGCGCGGGTGGTCTCGCCGATCTTCTCGGTGGGGAAGTCGGCGAAGCAGATGGAGATGTCCATCGCGGTGATGACCAGCTCGACGACCTTGGCGAACTTCTCGGCGTCGAACGTGTCGTCGTCGCGCAGGAACTTCATCAGGTTCAGCGAGGCGAGGTTGCAGCTGGAGTTGTCCAGGTGCATGTACTCCGAGCACGGGTTGGAGGCGTTGATGCGTCCGGACTCGGGGCAGGTGTGCCAGTGGTTGATGGTGGAGTCGTACTGGATGCCGGGGTCGGCGCAGGCCCAGGCGGCCTCGGCCATCTTGCGGAACAGCTTCTTGGCGTCGACGGTCTCGATGACCTCGCCGGTCATCCGGGCGCGCAGGCCGAATTCGGTGCCGTTCTCGACGGCGGTCATGAATTCGTCGTTGACGCGGACCGAGTTGTTGGCGTTCTGGTACTGGACGGACGCGATGTCGTCGCCGCCGAGGTCCATGTCGAAGCCCGCGTCGCGCAGGGCGCGGATCTTCTCCTCCTCCTTCACCTTGGTCTCGATGAAGGCCTCGACGTCCGGGTGGTCGACGTCGAGGACGACCATCTTGGCCGCGCGGCGGGTGGCGCCGCCGGACTTGATGGTGCCGGCGGAGGCGTCGGCGCCGCGCATGAAGGAGACCGGGCCGGAGGCGTTGCCGCCGGAGGAGAGCAGCTCCTTGGAGGAGCGGATCCGGGAGAGGTTGAGGCCGGCGCCGGAGCCGCCCTTGAAGATCATGCCCTCTTCCTTGTACCAGTCGAGGATCGACTCCATGGAGTCGTCGACGGACAGGATGAAGCAGGCGCTGACCTGCTGGGGCTGCTTGGTGCCGACGTTGAACCAGACCGGCGAGTTGAAGCTGAACACCTGGTGGAGGAGGGCGTGGGTCAGCTCGTGCTCGAAGATCTCGGCGTCGTCCGCGGTGGCGAAGTAGCCGTGCTTCTCGCCGGCCGCGCGGTAGGTGAGCACCACGCGGTCGATGATCTGCTTGAGGCTCCACTCGCGCTGGGGGGTGCCGACGGCGCCGCGGAAGTACTTGGACGTGACGATGTTGACGGCGTTGACCGACCAGAAGTCGGGGAACTCGACGCCGCGCTGCTCGAAGTTGATGGAGCCGTCGCGCCAGTTGGTCATGACGACGTCGCGCCGCTCCCAGCGGACCTCGTCGTACGGGTGCACGCCAGGGGTGGTGTAGATGCGTTCCATCCGGAGACCGCCCTTCGGGGCCTTGGCGCCCTTGGTCGCGGCCTTCTCGGACTTCGACCCGCGCGCGGAACCGCTCGTGGTGTCTGTCACTTCTCGCTCCTCCTCCTGGGCAAACGCCCGAAGTGCCCCGAAAAATCCGGGCACCGCTGGTTCGTTCTTCCGGTGTGCGGGCAGACGGGACCCCGTCCGCTTGCGCACGGTTTGTAGTGTTCTGTGCCCCGTTTTCGGGCACGCGTGGGCCCACGCTGGGCCGGTGTGGTGCTGCCGGCCCGCTGGGGGCCGCATGGTGTTTGGCTCTGGCGGGCCCGCGGGGGCCCGGCGCGCCGCCTAGGGCGCGGCGGCGGGAACCGGCACGCAGGTGCCGTCCGCCTCGGGGGCGGGCCGCTCGCCGCGGATCTCCGCGATGGCGGCCTCGAAGTCCTCGAGTCCGTCGTACGCCTGGTACACGCTGGCGAAGCGCAGGTAGGCGACCACGTCCAGGTCCCGCAGCGGGCCGAGTATGGCCAGCCCGACGTCGTGGGTGGTCAGCTCGGCGCTGCCGCTGGCCCGCACGCACTCCTCGACCCGCTGCCCGAGCTGGGCGAGGGCGTCCTCGGTGACCGGGCGGCCCTGGCAGGCCTTGCGGACGCCGGTGATGACCTTCTGGCGGGAGAAGGGTTCGGTGACCCCGCTGCGCTTGATGACCATGAGCGCGGCCGTCTCCACGGTGGTGAAACGGCGGCCGCAGTCCGGGCACTGTCGACGACGGCGAATGCAGCTGCCGTCCTCGGTGGTCCGGCTGTCGACAACGCGGCTGTCGGAGTGCCGGCAGAAGGGGCAGTGCACCTGGGGATCCCTCCCTGGCAGGACGTGCGGACCGGTCGAGTCTATGCGATGTGCCCCCGGCCTCGGCAAGCTGATCATGCGACCTGACCACTAGTACTGGGCACGGAGAGGACTCTAGCCACTACATCTAGGTCTCGGGGGGAAGTGACACCCCTGGCGTGTCGGCGCCGATTAGACTTCCGGAGTCGGCATCCGGTCGAACATTTACTCGATGTACAACAAAGCCTTGATCGAGTCAGTCAACTCCCGAATAATTCACTCGAACGTGTGTTTGGCGCAACCTTTCGATAGGAGGCGCGTTGGGCTGGAAAAGGGGAGAGGACAGCCGTCGAGAGGGGCCGCCGTGAACACCATCGAAACCAACACCATCCCGGTGCAGGAACACTCCCAGTTCAAGGTGGGGCAGCGCACCACGAATCAGCAGAGCGTGGACATCAGCATGGACCGTAGCGAAGACCACCGCCTCTCCGGCCCGGCCGTTTCCACCACGGGCCGCGTCCCCGACCAGCCGATCGAGCACTCCCCCACCATGGACGACACCCATCCCTCCCCCGCCCGTTCGATGCCCGGCCGCCCCCCCGGCATCCGGACCGACGAGGCGGGCCTCACCGAGCGCCAGCGCCGGGTGATCGAGGTCATCCGCGACTCCGTCCAGCGGCGCGGCTACCCGCCGTCCATGCGCGAGATCGGCCAGGCCGTCGGCCTGTCCAGCACCTCCTCGGTCGCCCACCAGCTGATGGCCCTGGAGCGCAAGGGCTTCCTGCGCCGCGACCCGCACCGCCCGCGCGCCTACGAGGTCCGCGGCGTCGAGGTGGCCCGCCCCAACACCGCCGAGACGGCCGGGCGGCCCTCCACCTCCTACGTGCCGCTGGTCGGCCGGATCGCGGCCGGCGGGCCGATCCTGGCCGAGCAGACGGTCGAGGACGTCTTCCCGCTGCCCCGCCAGCTGGTCGGTGAGGGCGAGCTGTTCGCCCTCACCGTGCGCGGCGACTCGATGATCGAGGCCGCCATCTGCGACGGCGACTGGGTCACCGTGCGCCGTCAGCCGGTCGCCGAGAACGGCGACATCGTGGCCGCCATGATCGACGGCGAGGCCACCGTCAAGCGGCTCAAGCGCGAGGACGGCCGGATCTGGCTGATGCCGCACAACCCGGCGTACGAGCCGATCAACGGCGACAACGCCACCATCCTGGGCAAGGTGGTCGCCGTCCTGCGCCGCCTCTGACGGCGCCGCCCGGCCGCCGCGGCGAGCGGCTGCCACTACAACGGGAAGGGGCTCCACCGCGTCAGCGGGGAGCCCCTCCGTCGTCCTTCGGCGAAACGGCCCTCAGCCCCGCTTCACCACCGGCCGCACCGGCGCCGCCGAGGCGTCGATCGCCGCCAGCGAGCGGCGCACCTGGTTGCGGTCCGTGGTGTACCAGAACTCCGGCATCGAGGACCGGAAGAAGCCCCCGTACCGCTTGGTCTCCACCCGGGGGTCGAGCACCGCGACCACGCCCCGGTCGTCCGCCGCGCGCACCAGCCGGCCCGCGCCCTGTGCCATCAGCAGCGCCGCGTGGGTCGCCGCGACCGCCATGAAGCCGTTCCCGCCGTGCTGTTCGACGTCCTTCTGGCGGGCGCTCATCAGCGGGTCGTCCGGCCGCGGGAAGGGGATGCGGTCCATCACGACCAGCTGGCAGGCCGAGCCGGGCACGTCGACGCCCTGCCAGAGCGAGAGCGTGCCGAACAGGCAGGTGGTGGCGTCCGAGGCGAACTCGCGGATCAACTCGCCGAGGGTGTCCTCCCCCTGGAGCAGGATCCGGTGGTCGAGCCGCTCCCGCATCGCCTCGGCGGCCGTCTGGGCGCCGCGCATCGAGGAGAACAGGCCCAGCGTGCGCCCGCCGGCCGCGTCGATCAGCTCGGCCAACTCGTCGAGCATGTCCGGCCGTTCGGGGGCGCGCCCGGGGTCGGCGAGGTGCTTGGCGACGTACAGGATGCCCTGCTTGGGGTACTTGAACGGCGAGCCCACGTCGATGCCCCGCCAGTGCGGGACGGCGTCCTCCCCGAACCCGGAGCCGGCCTCGGGGTTGTCACCCGGCGTGCGCTGGTCCGGCAGTCGGGTCTCCTTGGGCAGGCCGAGCGAGCCGGCCACGCCGTTGAAGTCCCCGCCGAGCTTGAGCGTGGCCGAGGTGAGGACGACCGAGCGCTCCTTGTACAGCCCCTCGCGCAGCAGCCCGGACACGCTCAGCGGGGCGACCCGCAGCGAGGCGGTGCCCAGCCCGTAGCGGTCGCTGCGCTCGATCCAGACCACGTCGTACTCGGAGCCCTCCAGCAGCCGGTCGGCCGTCTCGTGCAGCGTCTCGGCCGAGGCCATCGCCTGCTTGCGGACGGCGTCCTCGTCGCTGAGGCCCTTGTCCCTGGTCTCGCCCAGCGAGGTGATCACCTGGCGGGAGGCGTCCCGGATCGCGGTGACCGCGTAGGCCAGGTACTCGGGCAGCTCCTCGACCCGGCCGGGCTGGGCGGTCTCCATCAGCCCGTGGTAGTTCTCGGCGGCGGCCTGGAGGGCGTCCACGGCCTTCTCGTTGGCCAGCCGGGCGGCCCGCTTCACCGCCCGGTTGACGGCGCCGACGGTCAGCTCGGCGGTGGCCGCGCCGGTGACCCGGTTGACCAGCTCGTGCGCCTCGTCGACGATCAGCAGCCCGTGCTCGGGCAGCACCGGCGCGCCCTCGATCGCGTCGATCGCGAGCATCGCGTGGTTGGTGACCACGACGTCCGCGAGCTTGGCGCGCTCCCGGGCCTTCTCCGCGAAGCACTCCTGCCCGTACGCGCAGCGGGTCGCGCCCAGGCACTCCTTGGAGGTGACCGACAGCTGCGCCCAGGCCTTGTCCGAGACGCCGGGGCTCATGTCGTCCCGGTCGCCGGTCTCGGTCTCGTCGGCCCAGTCGCGCAGCCGCAGCACGTCCTGGCCGAGCTTGCCGGTGGGGCCGCCGAGCGCGTCGACCGGGTCGAAGAGGCCCTCGCCCTCGTCGCTCGGGGTGCCCTCGTTGGCCCGGTGCAGGCACAGGTAGTTGGAGCGGCCCTTGAGCATCGCGTACAGCGGGCGGCGGCGCAGCACCGGGTGCAGCGCCTCGACCGTGCGCGGCAAGTCCCGCTCCACCAGCTGGCGTTGGAGGGCCAGGGTGGCGGTGGCGACCACCACCCGGTCGCCATGCGCGAGGGCCGGCACCAGGTAGGCGAGGGACTTGCCGGTGCCGGTGCCGGCCTGGACGAGCAGGTGCTCGGAGTGGTCGACGGCGTCGGCGACGGCCTCGGCCATCCGCATCTGGCCGGGGCGCTCCACACCGCCGACGGCCTCGACCGCGGCGTGCAACAGCTCGGGGATCCGCGAGCGCGGAACGGCGACGGCTTCCTCGGCCTCGTCGCCGAGGTCCGTCGCGGGCTGGGATTCGGAGTCGTTCGTCATGGCCCTTCCACCCTACGGGGCGGGGGCGACAATCCGGTCCCGTTGTCCGGGGAGGAGCCCGGGCGGGCGCACGTCCACGCCGACCAGGGCGTTCGGCACGGTGCCGTGCCGGACGGCGTGCGGGCGGTGCGGGCGGTCCTGGTAGCCGTCCATGAGCAGCCGGTTGCGGTTGAGGCAGAGCCGGTCGATCCGGGGCCGGAACAGGTCGAACAGGTCGAAGCGCTCGCGCAGCTCGGGGAAGCGGGCCTGGTAGCGGTGGACCTCCTCGCGCAGCAGCGCCCAGAACGCGGTCTCGGCGAGGCCGGCCTGCGCCTCCAGCAGCGGGGCGAGGTAGCGGAAGACGCCGATGAACAGCCCGGAGTGGATGAACTGGCAGAGCCCCTGGGGGTCGTCCCGCAGCAGCACGTCGGCGACCTCCGCGGGCAGTCCGCGCAGTTCGGGGAGGTCCTGGTCGCTGAGGTTGACGTCGTCGACGAAGTCCTTGACGGCGAGCCGCACCGGCACGTCGGCGGCGTCGAAGACCACGATGGCGTTCTCGCCGTGCGGGGAGAAGACCAGCCCGTAGCGGTAGAGGAAGTGCAGCAGCGGCGGCAGCATCGCGGCGAACAGCTGGCCGGTCCACTCGACGGGGGTGAGGCCGGAGCGGGCGATCAGTTCGACCGCGAGGGCCCGCCCGTCGGAGCCGGTCTGCAGCAGGGCGGCGAGGGTGCGGGCGCGTTCGTCCCCGGCCAGGAAGGGGCCGAGCGGTTCGCGCCAGATCGCGCCGAGCAGCTCCTTGTACTGGTACGGCGAGTCGGGCATCTCCCGGTAGAGCGGGTGGTCGACGGTGACGGAGGCGATCTCGCCGAGCAGGATCACCCGGCATTCGTCCCGCAGGTACGGGTCGGCGTCGCGCAGCCCGTGCAGCCAGGCGGTGACGGCGGGCGCGGCGAGGGTGCGTTCGACCGGCAGTCCGCGCCAGACCAGGGTGTTCAGGATGGACAGCGGCAGCTTGACGGTGCAGCGCTCGGGGTGGGCGGTGTTGAAGAAGGAGCGGATGGACTGCTGGGGCAGTCGTGGGTCGCCGTCCGAGGCCAGCGGGACGATCTCGCCGGTGGCGATCCAGGGCGCGAACAGCGGCAGGACCGCATCGTCCCACTGCCAGGGGTGGACGGGCAGCAGCAGGTAGTCGTCGGCGTCGGCGCCGAGCGGGGCGCGCAGCGCGTCCACGTCGTCCAGCTCGCGGGCGTACAGCTGCTCGGGGTGGTCCAGGCCGGGCACGCCGCGGTACTCGGCGAGCCGGCGGTGGACGGCGATCCAGGGCAGCGGGCGGGGGCTGCGGGCCTCCGGGGCCCAGCGGGCGGCGTCGGTGCCGGAGAAGCCGATCCGGCCCTTGCTGGGGACGATCCACGGGTGGCCGCTCTGCCGGCCCTCCAGCGCGGGGTGGTCGAGCTCGGCGAGTTCGGCGGCGGTGAGCGCGGTGGCGAGCTGGCGGGCGTCGGCGGTCAGCGTGGCGGAGAGCTCGCGGACCAGGTGGGCGGTGGTCTCGCCGCGCATCCCGAGGGTCTGCGCGGCGTACGGGAGGAAGCGCAGCGGGTCGAGGCCGTCCGGGCGGGAGCAGCGGATCGACTCGGGGTCGACCTGCCAGCCGTCGTAGGCGCCGCGACGGGCGGAGTAGCGGTACTCGGCCTCGGGGAGCTTCAGCAGGTACTCGCCGTCGAGGGCGCCCGGGGTGGGCCGGAGCAGGTCCTCGTAGGCGAATTCGCCGAGCATCTTGGCCAGCAGGGCGCGGCCGGCCCGCTGCCAGTGCCCGGCGGTGAGGTGCGGGGGCAGGTAGAGCGGCGGTTCAGCGGCCGACGGTTGCGGCACGGGTCAGCTCCTGGGGGCGGGGGACGACGGGGGTCTGCGCGTTCGGTGCGGCAGCGGCAGCGGCCGCGGGTGTGGCGGCAGCGGCGGGCGGCGCGAAGCCGGTCCAGGCGGTGCGGTCGGGCAGCCGGTGGACGATCCGGCCGGTGACGGCGTTGAGGATGACGGCGGCCCGGTGGGCGCCGAGGCCGAGGTCGGGGGTGCCGACGCCGTGGGTGTGGAGTTCGGCGTTCTGGACGTAGAGGCCGCCGGTGAGCTCGGGCCGGGTGGCGACCCGGTGGTCGAGGTCGACCCGGTAGCGCCCGCTCTCGTCCCAGTCGATCAGGTGGGCGAGCGGTTCGAGCGCGGCCGGGCGGGCGGCGCGGTAGCCGGTGGCGAGCACCACGGCGTCGGTGCGCAGCACGTGCTCGGCGCCGGAGTCGGTGTGCCGGCAGTGCAGTTCGAGGCCGCCGCAGGGGCCGGGGCGGGCCTCGGTGACGGCGGTGCCGGGGGTGATCTCGACCGGGGCGGTGTCGATCGGGCGGCCGATGGTGCGCTCGTAGAGGTGGTCGTGGATCTCGGCGAGGGTTTCCGCGCTGGCGGCCTTGTGCAGCTGCCACTGGGCGCTGACCAGGGCGTCCCGGACGGGGCCGGGCAGGCCGTGGAAGTAGCGGGTGTAGTCGGGGGTGAAGTGTTCCAGGCCGAGCTTGGAGTACTCCATGGGGGCGAGCGCCCGGGTGCGGGTGAGCCAGCGCAGCCGGACGCCGTCGTCCTGGTGGCGGCGGAGCAGGTCGAGGAAGACCTCGGCGCCGGACTGTCCGCTGCCGATCACGGTGATGTCCCGGGCGCCGGCGAGGTCGGCGCGACGGTCCAGGTACTCGGCGGAGTGGAAGGCCCGCGGGTGGTCCGCCAGGGCGGCGAAGGTCTCGGGCAGCACGGGCCGGGTGCCGACGCCGAGCGCGAGGTTGCGGGCCCGGGCGGTGCTGCGCCGGCCGGTCGCGGTGTCGGTCAGCTCGACCAGGAACAGCGGGCCGTCCCGGTGCAGGGCGGTGACCTCGGTGCCGAAGCGGCAGTTGGGCAGCCGGTCGGCGGCCCAGCGGCAGTAGTGGTCGTACTCGCGGCGGGGCAGCTGGAAGCGTTCGGCGAAGTAGAACGGGAACAGCCGGTCCTGGGCGCGCAGGTAGTTGAGGAAGGACCACGGGTTGGTCGGGTCGACCAGCGAGACCAGGTCGGCGAGGAAGGGCACCTGCATCCGGGCGCCGTCCACCAGCATCCCGTGGTGCCAGCGGAATTCGGGGCGCTGGTCGCAGAAGAGCGTGCGCAGGCCGGGTACGGGCTCGGCGAGGGCGGCGAGCGAGAGGTTGAACGGGCCGATGCCGACGCCGAGCAGGTCGTAGGGGGGATCGTGCGGTGTCGAGGTGTCCACAGGGGTGTCCTAGGCGGGGATCGGCGCATCGCGGTCGCGGACCATCAGGGCGGCGCGCTTGTCGGGCAGGTCGAGTTCGGCGGCGGCCCGGAATCCGGCCCGTTCGAAGGCCCGGACCGAGCGCCGGTTGCGGAGGTCCGGTTCGGCCACCACCCGTTGGCACGCGGGTCGGTGCCGGAGGACGAGTTCGGCGACGGCGGCGAGCAGTTGGGCGCCGAGGCCGTGGCCGCGGCTGGCGGCCGGGCCGAGCAGCAGGTGCACGCCGGTGTCGTGCGGGCGGGCCGGGTAGTGCCCGGCGAGCGGGTCGAGGTCGGCCCGGTAGACCTCCCAGTAGCTCATCGGCTCGCCGTCGAGCAGGCCGAGGCAGGGCAGGCTGCTTCCGTCGCCGTCGAGTTGGGCCCGGACGTGCCGTTCGGTGACGGCGGGCGGTCCGGCGAGTTCCCAGAAGGCGGCGACCTCGGGGTCGTTCATCCAGCCGGTGAGCAGTTCCAGGTGCGCGGGCAGCCGGACCGGGTCGAGTCGGAACCGGCCGGCCGGGGTGGGGACTTCGCCCCACCCGGGCAGCTCGTCCGTCATCGGGCGCCCGTCGTCCGTCATCGGGCGCCCGTCACCGGGTTGGGGATGTCGACGTACACGGACTGGGTGGCGACCGGGCCGACCAGTTCGTCGAGGCCGTTGATCCGGGTGAGCAGGTTGGCCTTGCAGGGCAGGGTGGGCGCGTCCAGCAGCAGGGCGGGCAGGGCCGAGCCGGTGGCGGTCGCGCGCGGGCCGGCCAGGAAGCGGCGCAGCCCGGCCAGCAGCACCGTTTCGTCGGCGAGGCCCTGGGAGCCGAGGGCGCCGATCAGCCCGAGCACGTGGTTGATGCCGAGGTAGTAGGCGAAGTGGTGGTCGATGACGGCGTCCGGCAGGAAGGTGTCGCTCTGCGCGCCGAGTCCGGGCAGTCGGGCGGTGAGCCGCTCGGCGGCGCTCTCCCGGTAGTAGTAGCCCTGGTTGTCGCGGTAGCGGCCGCCGCTGGGCCAGCCCTCGGCGTCCAGCAGGACGATGCTGTTCTGCTGGTGGGCCTCCAGGGCGATGCCGCCGCGGCCGTCCAGCCAGAGGACGGGCAGCACGACGGCGTCCAGGTAGCGCAGGAACCATTCAGCGGCCACGGTGCGCAGCGGGCGGCCGGTGCGGGCGGCGAGCGCGCGCAGGGTGTCGCCGAGGGCGGAGGGCACGGTGCTGCCGGTGCCGCGCGGCTGTTCGGCGACGAACCCGGCCACGCACAGGGCGCGTTCGGCCGGCCCGAAGGGCTGGGCGCGCAGCACGGTGTCCAGGCCGCCGGGGTCGCCGAGGTCGGGGTGGTCGACGCCGATCCAGGCCGGGTCGCGGACGATGTCGAAGCCGGGGTGGGCGGCCCGCCATTCGGCGGCGAGGCCGCTCTCCAGCAGCCGGTGCACCTCCAGGCCGCGGTGGAGCTCCTTGCGCAGGTTCTCCCGGCGGGAGTTGGTGATCCGCAGGCCGAGCGAGAGCTTGAGCATCCACGGGGTGCCGGGCCGGTAGACGGTGCGCACCGAGGAGGTGGGGTACCAGGGCTCGCCGGCCGGGCCGAGGTCGTGCAGCAGCCCGTCGGCGAGCAGCGCGGCGACGGCCGGGCGGTGGGCGAGTTCGCGGGCCTGCCAGGGGTGCAGCGGCAGGGCGGCGGTGCCGGGCGGCAGGGGGGTGCGGTCGCCGAGCAGGTCGGCGGTGATCCGGTCGGCGCTGCGGGCGACGGCGGAGCCGGCCGCGAGCAGGCTGCGGTCGACGGCGTACCAGTGCAGGGGGAAGGAGCCGTGGAGTTCGGGCGAGTAGGCGGCGCTCTGGGCCGGGCCGAGGCCGTCGCGGCTCTTCGGGGTGGGGTGCAGGGGGTGGCCGAGCAGCAGGGCCTGTTCGGCGGCGAGGAAGCGGGAGCGCTCCGGCCCGCCGGGTTCGGCGGCGGTGCGGCGGTGGGCGAGGATCTCGGCGGTGCGCACGACCGAGTCGGCGACCCGGGCGGCGAGGTCGGCGACCTGTCCGGGGTCGGGCCGTTCGGCGGCCGCGGCGGCGAGCAGGGCGGCGGCGGTGACGGCGTCCACCGGGGCCTGGGCCCCCTCCCCCACGACAGCGCCCTCCCCGACCGAGAGGGTGGCCCGGCCGAAGCGGTGCCAGCCGCCGGGCGACCAGTAGCGGACCGGGGCGGTGAGCCGGGCGGCGCCGCCGAGGACGTCGACCCGCAGCCGGCCGTCCGGTCCGGGGCGCGCCCCGGTCTCCCGGGTCCAGCAGCGCAACAGGGCTTCCAGGGCGGCCTGTTCGGCGGCGACGGCGGGGTCGTGGTGCAGCAGCGGGTCGGGCCCGGGCTGGTGCTCCTCGCGCGGCGGCTCCGCGGTCGGCGGCGGTACGGGCGGGGCTCCGGTGAGGGCGGTGCTCAAGGCTGCTCCTTGGTGCGCGTGGGGGTGCGGACGCGCGCGGGTGGTGGAGGGGTTCGGCGGGCGCTCGCACCGTCGCGTCAGGTAAGGGTTACCTATCCCTGACGGGTGATCACAAGGACGGCTCACTCGTCCGGGTGAAGATCGGGGATAGTGCGCCACCGGGCGGGACGGCCCTGCTGTGCCAACCAGGGGGCCGGTTCCGCGTCACGGATCGGTGACCTCCGCCCGGCCCCGGAACCCGGGGGGCGGCCGCCGCCGTCCTGTACGGCGATGGAAGACTCCAGGACGGCGCGCAGCCGCACCGAAGCCCGACCCGACACAGCCCGAACAGCCCGACCGAACGCAGGGGGAAGCGCACCGATGCCACCGATCCACCGGTCAGCCCTGGCCGCCGCCCTGGCCGCGGGAACGCTGCTGGCCGTCAGCGCCTGCGGACCGGACGGCCCGGCGGGCGGCGACAAGACCGCCGCCGCGCCGCCGCCCGCCACGGCCGCGAGCACCGCCCCCGGCGGCGCCATCGGCGGGATCACCCTGCCGTCCGGCCTGCCGACCAGCCTGCTGGAGGGCCTGCCGAAGAGCTGGGACGACCTGAAGAAGTGGAAGTTCGACGACTGGGACAAGTGGGCGTCCAAGCACGTCTTCAACAACCCGGTGGTGAAGGACTTCTGGAACCCGGACAAGATGGGCGACGCCAAGCCCGCCGACCCGGCGCCGCCGACCGCCAAGCCGGCCACCGCCGACGGCGTGACGGACCCCGAGCCGCCGGTGGTCAAGGCCGTCCAGGTGCCCCGCCCGTACCTCAAGCAGCCCTCCGGGAAGGTGTTCTTCTCCGCCCAGGGCGGCCGGGGCAACTGCTCGGCGACGGTGATCGCCGACCCCCAGCACCCGGGCAAGAGCAACCTGGTCTGGACGGCCGCCCACTGCGTGCACGAGGGCAAGGGCGGCGACTTCTACAAGGACCTGGTCTTCGTCCCCGCCTACAACAACTCGGGTGCCTCCAGCGGCGGCAAGAAGGCCCCGCTGTCCGAGCTGGCCCCGCTGGGCACCTGGTGGGCCGACCAGGTCGTGACCTCCCCGCAGTGGATGGTCGAGGGCGGCCCGACCGGGGACGCCGCCAACCAGTACGACTTCGCCGTGATGCGCGTGCACAACCAGAGCGACACCGGCAAGTCCCTTGAGGAGACGGTCGGTTCGGCCGTCCCGGTGTGGTTCGACGCGCCCCGCGACCAGCTCAAGGTCTCGGCCGCCGGCTACCCGCTGGTCAAGCCGTTCGACGGCCAGGAGCTGTACAAGTGCGACGGCGGCAAGCCCGTCCGGCTGTCCTTCGACGCCCAGCGCCCGTCCATGCTGACCATCGGCTGCAACATGACCCAGGGCGCCAGCGGCGGCGGCTGGTTCGCCACCATGCCGGACGGGAAGACCGCCCTGGTCAGCAACACCTCGATCGGCACCCAGGGGCACACCTCGCTGAGCGGCCCGTACCTGGAGACGGTCGCCAAGCAGGCCCTGGACTGGATCTCCAGGAAGCAGTGACCGGTACCACCACGGGGGACTCCTCAGCTTGCGCACCGTCAGCACCACCAGCACCACAAGCAGCACCAGCACCACCCGCGTCCGGGGACGGCGGGCCGCCACGGCCGGCGCCGCGCTGCTCGCCGCCCTGACGCTCACCGCGGCCGCCTGCGGACCGGACGGCCCCGCCGCCCCGGCCGCCCCGCCGACGGCACTGCCCAAGGCCGCGCCGACCAGCCTGGGCGACCTGAGCGGCTGGAAGCTGGAGGACTGGGCCCGGTACGTCGCCGAGAGCGGCTTCACCAACCAGGTGCCCCCCGGCTACTGGACGACCGCCCGGACGGAGGCCGCCAAGGCCCGGCCCACCCCCGAGTACGCGCTGACCGCCGCCGGGCCGGCCGGCGTCGAGCGGGACGCCCCGCCGGCCGCCGTCCAGGCCCGGCCGCAGCCGCACCCGTACGGCCCGGACTCCGCCCTGGTCGGCAAGCTGCTGATGACCACGCCGCAGGGCGACGCCGTCTGCTCCGGCACGGTGGTCGCCGACCCGCTCAACCCGGGGAGGAGCAACCTGGTCTACACCGCCGCGCACTGCCTGCACGACGGCAAGGGCGGCGCCTGGGTGAAGAACCTGGTCTTCGTGCCGGCCTTCAACCGGGACGGCCAGGCGGCCCGCGGCAAGCCGTACGGCGACCAGCAGGCCGCCCCGTACGGCCGCTGGACGGCGGTGCGCGCCATGGTGTCGCCGACCTGGCTCCAGGAGAGCGGCGTGGGCGCCCACGACCAGTACGACTACGGGATCGTCCGGGTGCGCGGCGAGTCGGCCTCCGGCCCGTCCCTGGAGGAGGCGGTCGGCGGTTCGGTGCCGGTCTGGTTCAACGCCCCGCGCGAGCAGATCACCTCGGCCGCGGTCTTCGGCTACCCGGTCGAGCGGCCCTTCGACGGCATGGAGCTGCAGCGCTGCGACTCCCCCGCCGCGCCGGGCCGGCTGTCCTTCGACCGGTCCCGCCCGCCGATGTACGTGATCGGCTGCACCATGACCGGCGGCGCGGGCGGCGGCGGCTGGTTCATCACCAAGGACGGCAAGCCCAACCTGGTCAGCGTCAGCTCGCTCGGCAACCCCGGCTCGGTCAAGCAGGGCCCGGCGGGCTACCGGGCCGGGCCGTCGCTGCAGGACCAGGCGAAGCAGGCCTTCGACTATTTCGCCAAGAACGTGAAGTAGCCCCCGGACGCGGACGTCCGGGGGCTGCCTCGACGGGCGGATCAGCCGTGCAGGGCCACCGTGAAGTACTCCAGCTCGGCGGCCAGCTCGGCCGGCACCTTGGCGTGCAGCAGCGTGCCGTCGGCGGTGTGCTCGGTGGCGATCAGCTCGCCCTCCTTGTGCACCCGGGAGACCAGGGCGCCCTGGGTGTAGGGCACCAGGGCCCGCACCTCGACGGCCGGGCGCGGCAGCTCGTCGTCGATGAGCTTGAGCAGCTCCTCGATGCCGGCCCCGCTGCGGGCCGACACCACGATGGCGTGCGGCTCGCGGCGCAGCAGGCGCTGCAGCACGTGCGGGTCGGCGGCGTCCGCCTTGTTGATCACCACGATCTCCGGCACGTTCTGCGCGTCGACCGAGACGATGACCTCGCGGACGGCGGCCAGCTGCGTCTCCGGCTCGGGGTGCGAGCCGTCGACCACGTGCAGGATGAGGTCCGCGTCGGCGACCTCCTCCATGGTCGAGCGGAAGGCCTCGACCAGGTGGTGCGGCAGGTGCCGGACGAAGCCGACGGTGTCGGCCAGGGTGTAGAGCCGGCCGCTCGGGGTCTCGGCCCGGCGCACGGTCGGGTCCAGGGTGGCGAACAGCGAGTTCTCCACCAGCACGCCCGCACCGGTGAGCCGGTTGAGCAGCGAGGACTTGCCGGCGTTGGTGTACCCGGCGATGGCCACGGACGGCACCTGGTGGCGCTTGCGCTCCTGGCGCTTGGTGTCGCGGCCCTTCTTCATGTCGGCGATCTCCCTGCGGAGCTTCGCCATCTTCTCGCGGATCCGACGCCGGTCGGTCTCGATCTTGGTCTCACCGGGACCACGGGTGGCCATGCCGCCGCCCGAGGAGCCGGAGCCACCGCCACCCATCTGCCGGGACAGCGACTGACCCCAGCCGCGCAGGCGCGGCAGCATGTACTGCATCTGCGCGAGCGAGACCTGCGCCTTGCCCTCCCGGGACTTGGCGTGCTGGGCGAAGATGTCCAGGATCAGGGCCGTCCGGTCGACGACCTTGACCTTGACCACGTCCTCCAGCTGGATCAGCTGGCCGGGGGTGAGCTCACCGTCGCAGACCACGGTGTCGGCGCCGGTGGAGGCGACGATGTCGCGCAGCTCCTTCGCCTTGCCGGAGCCGATGTAGGTGGCCGCGTCGGGCTTGTCACGGCGCTGGATGACGCCGTCCAGCACCTCGGAACCGGCCGTCTCGGCGAGTGCGGCGAGCTCGGCCATCGAGTTCTCCGCCTCCTCCAGGGTGCCGTCGGTCCAGACACCGACGAGCACCACGCGCTCCAGGCGGAGCTGGCGGTACTCGACCTCGGTGACGTCCTGGAGTTCGGTGGAGAGGCCGGCGACACGGCGCAGGGCGGCACGCTCGCTGCGGTCGTACTGGTCGCCGTCGTAGCTGTGGCCGAGGTCCTCGTCGATGGCCGCGAGGTCCTCGTCCATGAGGGCTTCCGCTCGCAGACCGTCGAGGCGGCGCGGGGCGTCGGCGTGGTCGCGGGCTTCGAACGTGGAGGTCATTCTGTCCTTTGGTCGCTGGATGGCTTCGGCGTGGTCCCTTGGATCCCACCGGGGCTCCTGTGCCCTGAGAACGCCGTGGACCGGCCGTGAATTCCCCACGATGGTCGCACGCCCGGTGCGGGCCGGTCACCCCCATTTCCGCCGGAGTGCCGGGTCTGCGTCCCCTCCGGGGCGTGCGGGCGGCTCACGTCGTACACCCCGGAGACCTTGAGCATCGCCCGCATCAGGGCGGGCAGCGCGCCCGGCTCGGGCAGCTCCACGGTGTAGGTGTGCCGGACCCGCAGCTCCTGCGGCGGCTCGACCTCGGCGGAGACGATGCCGACGCCCCCGGCGGAGATCGCCGCGGTGAGGTCGGCGAGCAGCCGGGGCCGGTTCAGCGCCTCGGCCCGCAGGGTCACCCGGTGGCCGGCCGCCGGGGCGTCCTCGGGCTGCCAGCGGACCTCCAGTTCGGCCCGCCCGTCGGCGCGCAGCCGCTGCCCGGCGGGGCAGGCGGCGCGGTGCACGGCCACCGCGCCGCCGCGGATCGGGTAGCCGGCCACCGCGTCCGGGGGGACGGGCGTGCAGCAGCGGGCCAGCCGCACCGTCGCCCCGGGCCGGCCGGCCACCGCGACCGGGGCGGAGCGCCGCTCGCCCGCCCGGTGCGCGGGCGGGGCGGGCTGGGCCCCGGCCGGGCCGGTGCGCACCACCGGCAGCCGGGCCGGGTGGTCGGCCAGCCAGCGTTCGATGGCCAGCCGGGCGCCGGGGGTGCGGGCGTGCGCCAGCCACTCCGGGGACGGGCCGGAGGGCTGCGCCGCGCCGCCGGCCGGGAGGCTCTCGGTGAGCACCGCCAGGACGTCCCCGTCCTGCAGCACGGTGGACAGCGCGGTGAGCCGGCCGTTGACCCGGGCGCCGATACATCGGTGGCCGGTCTCCTCGCCGAGCAGGTAGGCGGCGTCCACGCAGCTGGCCCCGGCCCTCAGCTGAAGCGTTTCACCGCTCTCCGTCACCACGGTGATCTCGCGGTCCCCGGCCAGGTCGGCGGTGAGCGCGGACCAGAAGGCGTCCGGGTCGGGGGTCTCCTGCTGCCACTCCAGCAGCCGGCTGAGCCAGCCGGGCCGGGCCGGGTCGGTGCGGTCCAGCTCGTCGGCGTCCTGGGCCGGACCGGCCGGGGTCGGGTCGCCGAGCGCGACCACCCCGGTCTCGGCCACCTCGTGCATCCGCCTGGTCCGCACCAGCACCTCGACCACCGCGCCGCCGTCCAGCGCGACGGCGGTGTGCAGCGACTGGTAGAGGTTGAACTTGGGGGCGGCGACGAAGTCCTTGAACTCCCCGGGCAGCGGCGTCCAGCAGGTGTGCAGTTCGCCGAGCACCGCGTAGCAGTCGGCGTTCTCCTCGACCACCACCAGCAGCCGCCCGAAGTCGGCGGGCTGCGGCTCCTGCGGCCGGCCGTCCCGTCCGGGCGCGGCGGCCCGCTTGAGCAGCACCCGGTGCAGCGAGACGCAGTGCCGGGGCCGCACCGTCACCTCGGCGGCGACCCCGGTCTCGGCGAGCTGGCGGGCCAGCCGCCGGGCGAAGGGCTCCAGCAGGGCGTCCGGTTCGCCCTCGTGACCGGCCATCAGGCCGCGGGTGCGGGCGTGCTCCTCGGGGTGCAGGGTGGCGAAGACGATGTCCTCCAGCTCCGCCTTGAGCACCTGGATGCCGAGCCGCTCGGCCAGCGGGATCAGCACGTCCCGGGTGACCTTGGCGATCCGCACCTGGCTGGCCGGTTTCATGTGCCGGATGGTGCGCATGTTGTGCAGCCGGTCGGCGAGCTTGATCACCATCACCCGGACGTCGTCCCCGGTGGCGACCAGCATCTTGCGGAAGGTCTCGGCCTCGGCGGCGGCGCCGAAGTCGACCTTCTCCAGTTTGGTCACCCCGTCGACCAGGTAGGCGACTTCGGGCCCGAAGCCGGCGCTCACCTGATCCAGCGTCAACTCGGTGTCCTCGACGGTGTCGTGGAGCAGCGAGGCGACCAAGGTGGTCGTCCCGGCGCCGAGTTGGGCCAGGATCATGGTGACGGCCAGCGGGTGGGTGATGTACGGCTCGCCGCTCTTGCGCTTCTGGCCGCGGTGGCTGGCCTCGGCGAGCCGGTACGCCCGGGCCAGCAGGGCGAGGTCCGCCTGCGGGTGGTGCCGCCGGTGCACCTGGACCAGCGGCTCCAGGGCGTCCGGCACCGGCGGCCGGCCGGTGGCCAGCAGGGCGGCCCGGCCGGCCCGGCCGATGGCGGCCCGGCCGAGCTCCCCGAGGGGCCTCCTGGCCCCGGCCTGCCGTGCGGTCGTCGGCTGCCCCGTCAGGGGCTGCCCGGCTTCGATGGTCATCGGCACCTCCGGCAACGTCGCCGGGCGCGGCCCCTCGTGGGGGATCCTGCCACCCCTCCCAGGGGCGATCGACCCGGTGGTCCATGCTACCGAGCACAGCACGTTCCGCGACGCCATGATTCCCGTCCGCGATCGGTATCACCCGATCGGGGGGATTCGTCACCGTACGAATTGGGCAAACCGGGCCGTCACCGCCGGGTCAGCGACTCCCACCAGCGCGCGTCGAACCGCCCCTCGGCCACGATCACCGCCGGACCGGTCATCTCCACCCGGCCGTCCGGGTGCTCGGTGATGACCAGCCGGCCGCCCAGCACGTCCACGGTGTACGCGACCGCCTCGCCGGTGACCGCCGGGTCCACGCCGTCCCGGCGGATGGCCGCCACCGCGACGGCGCAGGCGCCGGTGCCGCACGACAGGGTCTCGCCCGAGCCGCGCTCGTGCACCCGCATCGCGACGTGCCGCGGGCCGCGGTCCACCACGAACTCGACGTTGACGCCCTCCGGGTAGACGCCCTCCGGGCTGGTGAGCGGAGCGCTGCGCAACTCCCCGGCGTGGTCCAGGCTCTCGACGAAGGCCACCGCGTGCGGGTTGCCCATGTTGACGTTCAGGGCGGGCCAGCGCCGCTCGCCGACCGCGACCTCGATGCCGTCCGGCCCGGGCAGCTTCGCCCGGCCCATGCCGATGGTGACCTCGCCCGGCGTGCCGTCCTCGGCGTCCTCGCCGACCGTCGCGGTGAGCACCCCGGAGCGGGTGGCGATCGCCAGCTCACCGGACTTCGCCAGGCCGGACTCGACCAGGAAGCGGGCGAAGACCCGCAGGCCGTTGCCGCACATCTCGGCGATGCTGCCGTCGGAGTTGCGGTAGTCCATGAACCACTCGGCCCGGTCGGCCTGGTCCGCGGCGGCCGGGTCGGCGGCCGCGCGCACCACGCGCAGCAGCCCGTCCCCGCCGATGCCCGCCCGACGGTCGCACAGCGCGGCGACGGCCTCCGGGCCGATCTCCAGCACGCCGTCCGGGTCCGGCACGATCACGAAGTCGTTCTGGGTGCCGTGCCCCTTGAAGAAGGGGAGACCGGCCTGCGGGGAAGAGGATGCGCTCACCCCACCGATGGTACTGAGCGCGCAGGCCCGGGACGCCGGGGCCCGGCTCAGCGCAGGTAAGCGACCCGCCACACCGCGAGCGCGCAGGCCGCCAGCGCGATCAGGGTGTAGACCGCGATGGCCCGCCAGCCGGCCCGCTGCGCGGAGCCCCGGCGCGGCAGCCCCGGCCACTTGTAGCCGGCGTGCCGGGCCGCCATCGCGCCCCAGCCGAACGAGGCGGCGGTGAACAGCAGCCCCAGCATCCCGACCATGGTGGCCCGCGGCCCGGCCGAGCCGAAGGCGAGCGGGAAGGCGAACATCAGCGAGCCGAGGGTGCCGAGCAGGGCGATCGGCAGGGTCTGCCACCAGCGGAGCCGGCGCAGCGGCCGGATCTCCCGCTCGTGCACCGCGGCGTTCGGCGGGGTGCGGGTGTCCAGCGCGGGCACCGCGGCCGCGTACGAGGTCGGCGCCTCCAGCCCGGTCAGCACGGGGAGGTCCCCCCTCGTCGACTCGTCGAACTCCTCGGCCGGTGCGGTGACACTTCCGCCCTGACCGGGTTCGGGGCCGGTACCCGTCGACACACGGCCTCCCCTGACAGTTCGACACGAGCGGACTCGCGGCCGGGCACGGCCGACCCGCGCGGGCCGACCCTTACGGCATCGATGATGGCATGTCCAGGGGGGACGTTCGGGGCCTGACCGGGGTCCTCGGGTGATCCGTGGCCATCACGTGATCGGGCCGTGACCCCCGGTTCGTCCTGCACGGCCGCCTGCGCGCGCAGGTGCACCGCCGAATTGGCCGGAACGAACCCTATGCGGCCGGAACTCCCTGACGACCGATCAGTTCCAGGGACCGTTCCAGCAGCTCGACCGGGTCGGTGCCGGCCGGCCGGGAGAGCCAGTGGATGCGGTCGTCCCGGCGGAACCAGGACTCCTGGCGGCGGGCGAAGCGCTTGGTGGCCCGCACCGTCTCGGCCCGCGCCTCGTCCTCGGTGCAGTCGCCCGCGAAGTGGTCGAGCACCTGCTGGTAGCCGAGCGCCCGCGAGGCGGTCCGGCCCTCCCGCAGCCCGGCCCGCTCCAGCTCGCGCACCTCGTCCAGCAGCCCGGCCTCCCACATCCGGTCGACCCGCAGCGTGATCCGCTCGTCCAGCTCGGGGCGCGTCACCGCGACGCCGATCTGCACGGCCTCGTACACCGCGGTGTTGCTCGGCAGGTTGGCGGTGAACGGCTGCCCGGTGATCTCGATGACCTCCAGGGCGCGGACGATCCGCCGCCCGTTGCCGGTCAGGATCGCCTCGGCGGCCGCCGGGTCCAGCCCGGCCAGCCGCCGGTGCAGCGCGTACGGGCCGTCCTGCTCCAGTTCGGCCTCCAGCCGGGCGCGGACCTGCGGGTCCGTGCCGGGGAACTCCATCTCGTCGATCGCCGCCCGGACGTACAGCCCGGAGCCGCCGACCAGGACGGGGGTGCGCCCGGCGGCGAGCAGCCGGTCGATCTCGGCCCGGGCCAGCCGCTGGTACTCGGCGACGCTGGCGGCCTCGGTGACGTCCCAGACGTCCAGCAGGTGGTGCGGCACTCCCCCGCGCTCGGCCACGGTCAGCTTCGCGGTGCCGATGTCCATGCCCCGGTACAGCTGCATCGAGTCGGTGTTGATCACCTCGCCGTCGAGGCTGCGGGCGATGGCGACGGCCAGGTC
This sequence comes from Kitasatospora sp. NPDC058162, assembly GCF_042884005.1. Lineage (NCBI taxonomy): Bacteria > Bacillati > Actinomycetota > Actinomycetes > Kitasatosporales > Streptomycetaceae > Kitasatospora > Kitasatospora sp. NPDC058162. The sequence continues at coordinate 17,099 of NZ_JBHVUS010000026.1, read as the reverse complement.
GGACTTTCCGGCGGCGGTCGCGCCGACGATGCTGATCACACGGGAGCTGCTCACCGCTCCAGTCTCCCAAACCGCCGCCGCACCCGGGGCCGGGCTGCCGCCCGGCGCCGACTGCGCGAGGATGTGACTGTTTCCCGGACCGCCTCCGGCCTGCTCCGCCCCCGGTCGTCTTTGCGAACTCTTGACCGGCCCCGTGCGTTGTGCAGGAGACAGGGAACGAAGGAGATCACCATGGGCCTGATGGACAACCTCAAGGGCAAGGCCGAGGAGCTCAAGGAGAAGGCCAGCGAGCTCGCCGGCAAGCACAGCGACCAGATCGACCACATGGTCGACAAGGCCGGCGGCGCGATCGACAAGGCGACCAAGGGCAAGTACAGCGACAAGATCGAGCACGGCGCCGACAAGGCCAAGGGCGCGGTGGGCGACTTCGCCCACAAGCCGAAGCCGGGCGACGAGGGACAGCCCCCGCAGTCCTGACCGGCGCTACGACCAGGACGCCACGAAGTACCCGACCCCGTACGGCGCGTCCTGGTAGCCCAGCCGCGCGGTGAGGCCGGCGCCCTCGGCGGCGCCGGCCAGCACCTGCCAGGGCGCCCGGCCCTCGGCCTTGAGCTCGGCGGCCAGCGCCGGGTCCAGGGCGGCCAGCGCGGGCAGGTCGGCCGAGCCCAGGGCGGCGGCCGTCGCGGCGTCGAAGCCCTCGGCCCGCTCGTCCAGGTAGCCGGGGGCCTTCACCGAGCGGCAGGCGCTGCCGTCGCCGACCACCAGCAGGGCGACCCGGTCGGCCAGGCCGGCCAGGCCCTGGCCGAGGCCGAGCATCCGGTCGGCGGGGGCGTCGGCGGGCACCGCGCAGGCGTGCGTCGGCAGGGTCACCCCGGCGCGCTCCAGCAGCCAGGCGCCGACGGTCAGCGAGGGCGCCAGCTCCGGCCCCTCGACCCGCCCGCCGGGCAGCTTGGCGACCAGCGGCACCCCGTAGCGCCGGAAGGACCCGGCGCCGCCCTCGGTCCACACCTCGGCCTCCGGCCCGGCGCCGACCACCACGACCAGCTGCGGCCCGGCCGCGACCAGCGCCGTCAGCGCCTCGTCGCAGGCGGCGCGCAGCCCGTCCAGCTCGGGCGCGGCCCCGGCGGCGACCTCGGGGACGAGCAGCGGCGGACAGGGGCACACGGCGGCGGCTACCAGCATGTGGATCACTCTAGGGCCTGTCCCGGCAGGATTCGCCGGACAGGCCCTGCCCGGGAAGCCGAACGGCCCGGCGGGAGTCGATACTCCCGCCGGGCCGAACGTACGAGGCCGGGTGTCAGTCCCCGCAGCAGGCGCCGCCCGCCGGGGCGGCCAGCGGCAGCTCGGCCGGGGCGCCGATCTTCGGCAGGCCCAGCAGCACGCCGGCCGGCTTGTCGGCGGGCTTGGCCTGGCGCTTCTCCCAGGCGTCGCCGGCCCGGGTGCGGCGCACCGCGAGGGTCGGGCCCTCGGCCAGCAGGTGGTGCGGGGCGGCGTAGGTGATCTCGACGGTCACCACGTCGCCGGGGCGCACCGGCTGGTCCGGCTTGGTGAAGTGCACGAGCCGGTTGTCGGGCGCGCGGCCGGACAGCCGCTGGGTCTTGTCGTCCTTCTTGCCCTCGCCCTCGGCAACCAGGATCTCCAGGGTGCGGCCGACCTGCTTCTTGTTCTCGTCCCAGGAGATCTCCTCCTGGAGGGCGATCAGCCGGTCGTAGCGGGCCTGGACGACCTCCTTCGGCACCTGGTCCGCCATCTCCGCGGCGGGGGTGCCGGGGCGCTTGGAGTACTGGAAGGTGAAGGCGTTGGTGAAGCGGGCCTCGCGGACGGTGTGCATCGTCTCCTCGAAGTCCTCCTCGGTCTCGCCGGGGAAGCCCACGATGATGTCGGTGGAGATGGCCGCGTCGGGCATCGCCTCGCGGACCTTGCGGATGATCCCGAGGAAACGGTCCTGCCGGTACGAGCGGCGCATCGCCTTGAGGACGCGGTCCGAGCCGGACTGCAGCGGCATGTGCAGCTGGTGCATCACGCTCGGGGTCTCGGCCATCGCGGCGATCACGTCGTCGGTGAAGTCGCGCGGGTGCGGCGAGGTGAAGCGGATCCGCTCCAGGCCCTCGATCTGCCCGGCGGCACGCAGCAGCTTGGAGAAGGCCTCGCGGTCGCCCAGGTCGGAGCCGTAGGCGTTGACGTTCTGGCCGAGCAGGGTCACCTCGATGACGCCCTCGTCGACCAGCGCCTCGATCTCGGCGAGGACGTCGCCGGGGCGGCGGTCCTCCTCCTTGCCGCGCAGCGCCGGGACGATGCAGAAGGTGCAGGTGTTGTTGCAGCCGACCGAGATCGCGACCCAGGCCGCGTACGCCGACTCGCGGCGGGTGGGCAGCGTGGAGGGGAAGGTCTCCAGCGACTCCAGGATCTCGACCTGGGCCTTGCGCTCGACCGCGGCCCGCTCCAGCAGGGCCGGCAGGTGCCCGATGTTGTGGGTGCCGAACACCACGTCGACCCAGGGGGCGCGCTTGACGATGGACTCGCGGTCCTTCTGGGCCAGGCAGCCGCCGACGGCGATCTGCATGCCCTGGTGGCGGCTCTTGACCGGCGCGAGCTGCCCGAGGTTGCCGTACAGCTTGTTGTCGGCGTTCTCGCGCACCGCGCAGGTGTTGAACACGACCAGGTCCGGATCGCCCTCCGGCCCGGCCTTGACGTACCCCGCGTCCTCCAGCAGGCCGGACAGCCGCTCGGAGTCGTGGACGTTCATCTGGCAGCCGTGCGTGACGACCTTGTAGCTCTTCAATCCGCTCTCACCGCTCACCAGACCAGGGTACGGGCAGCCGCGGCCCGGCTTTCCCCCGATCTCCGCGGATCTTCGCGGAGCCGGTTCCGGAGCTTTCCCCCGGCCGTTCCCCTCCCGTTCGGCCCGAGCGCCTGGCACTATCCCTGCATGACCCCCACCGATCCGTCACGACTCGGCGCCGCCGTCCGCCGCGCGGCCCGCAGCCCGCTGTGGCGGACGGTGCTGGTGCTGGTGCTGCTGGTGGCCGGGTTCGGCGGCTGGTGGCTGTCGGCGGGCCGCTCGCCGGGGTACCCGCGCGGCGAGACCCGCTTCGCGACCGGCGTCCCGCGCGGGGTCTACGACCGGTACGGGCAGCTGCTGCAGAGCCACGTGTCGCAGACCATGCCGGGGGTGCGGCTGGCCCTGGACAGCTCCGAGGGCTCGGTGGACAACCTCCGCCGGGTGATCAACGGCCAGGACACCTTCGCCATCGCCACCGCCGACGCGGTCGCCGCCTTCCAGGAGCCCGGCAAGGACAAGCTCCGGGCGATCGCCCGGCTGTACGACGACTACCTGCAGCTGATCGTCCCGGCCGACTCCCCGGTGCACCGCACCGCCGACCTCAAGGGCCTGCGGGTGGGCACCGGCCTGCCGCAGTCCGGGGTGAACCTGGTGACCAGGCGGCTGCTGACCGCGGCCGGGCTGGACCCGGACCACGACATCACCCCGGTCCCCGGCGGCGTCAGCGACGGCTCGGACGAGCTGCGCGACCACAAGATCGACGCCTTCTTCTGGTCCGGCGGCCTGCCGACCAGCGCGCTCACCGACCTCTCCGACCACATGCGGATCCGGATCGTCCCGCTGGGCGACCTGTCCGAGGCGCTGAACAAAGCCGAGGGCGACGGCCTGGCCGCCTACCGGGCGGCCACCATGCCCAAGGGCACCTACCCGAACGCCGAGCCCCAGGACGCCGTGGCCACCATGGCCGTGCCCAACCTGCTGGTCACCCGGGACGACGTGGACCCGGGGCTGGTCGAGGGGATGACCCGGGCGGTGATCGACAGCCGGGACCAGATCGGCGCCCAGGTGCACGCCGCCCAGCTGGTCGACCTGCGCACCGCCGTCTACACCGACCCGCTCCCGCTGCACACGGGCGCGGCGCGCTACTACCGCTCGGTGAAACCCTGAGAACTACGGCCGTTCCGGCCGGGGCACCGCCAGGGTCACCGCGAGCCCGGTCGGCTTGACCGGGGCGAAGCCGAGCGAGCCGCCGCCGGCCGCCAGCAGGGTGCGGGCGATGGACAGGCCGAGCCCGGAGCCGTCCACGTTCTGGTGCCGCGCGCTGCGCCAGAACCGGTCCCCGGCCCGGGACAGCTCGTCCTCGGTCAGCCCCGGCCCGGCGTCGCTGACGGTCACCGCGACCTCGTCCCGGCGCACCACGACCCGCAGCCGCACCTGGCTGCCGGTCGGGCCGAACTTGAGCGCGTTGTCCAGGACGGCGTCCAGCGCGGAGCCGAAGCCGATCGGGTCGGCCATCCCGATGGCCAGCGCCGGGCCGTCCCAGCGCAGCTCGATCCCGCGCTGCTCGGCGACCGGCCGCCAGCCGTCCACCCGGGCCAGGGTCAGCTGGGCGAGGTCGGTCTGCTCGGGTTCGGGGCGGGCGTGCTCGGCGGTGGCCAGTCCGAGCAGGTCGTCCAGCACCCGGGCCAGCCGGGAGCCCTCCTCCCGGACCCCGCTGAGCTCCTCCTCGTGCCCCTCGGGCAGTTCCAGGCCGAGCACCTCGACCCGCAGCAGCAGGGCCGAGAGGGGGTTGCGCAGCTGGTGCGAGGCGTCCGCGACGAAGGCCTTCTGCTGGTCCATGGCGAGCACCACGTGGTCCGCCATCTCGTTGAACGAGCGCGCCAGCCGCTGGAGTTCGGGCGGTCCGCCGCCGGGGGCGACCCGGGCGGCCATCTGGCCGGTGGCGATGTCGTGGGTGGCCCGGTCGAGGGTGCGGACGGGGCGCAGCACCCACTCGGTGAGCCGGACGGCCAGCAGCACGGCGACGGCCATCGCGGCCGCCTCGCCGCCGGCCAGCACCAGCCACTTGTGCAGCACCCGGTCCCGCAGCGCCCCGGTCGGGGACTCGCTCAGCACCACCGCGACCACGTCGCCGTCGCGCACCACGGGGGCGGCGACGGTGATCGTCCGGTCCCCGGTCCACGGCCAGACCTGCGGCGGGTTGTGGCTGCGTCGCCCGTCCAGCGCCTCCTGGAAGGCCTGGGCGCCCCAGCCGACGGCGGGCACCCGCCAGTCGTCGGGGGCGACCGCTATCGGCATGCCGTCGCGCTGGAAGATGCCCAGCCGGACGCCGTACAGGTCGAAGTAGCGCTGGACCTCGGTCTTGATCGCGTGGCGCCGGCTGAGGTCGCCGGGGGCGGGCTCGGGGTCGCCCTTGCGGGCGGAGTCCAGCGTGGCGCCGGAGGTGGGCAGGTCCTGGGCGAAGCGGGCGGCGTCGTCGAGCCGGTCGACGACCACCCTGCTCTGCTCGGCCGCCGCGAACGCCGCCGCGAGCGGCAGCCCCAGGGCGGCCAGGACACAGAGCATGAGGGCGATCAGGATGCCGAGCAGGCGGGTGCGCACGTGCGGTCAGTGCTCCGCGGGGGAGGACGGGGCCTGGTCGGCGGCGGTGGCGGCCGGGGAGTCGGGGATCAGCCGGTAGCCGACCCCGCGCACGGCCTCGACCAGGCCGGGCAGCGCCAGCTTGTTGCGCAGCGAGCCGATGTGCACCTCCAGGGTGCGGCCGTTGCCCTCCCAGCCGCTGCGCCAGACCTCGCTGAAGATCTGCTCGCGCCGGTAGACCACGCCGGGGCTCTGGGCGAGCAGCGCCAGCAGGTCGAACTCCTTGCGGGTGAGCGGCACGTCGCGGCCGTCCACGCTGACCCGGCGGCGCTCCCGGTCGATCCGGATGCCCCGGGACTCCAGCGGGCCGCGCTGCTGCGGCACGGTGTCGGGCGCGGGCACCGCCACCGAGGACGGCTGGGCGCCGCGGCGGGCGACGGCGTGGATGCGGGCGAGCAGCTCGCCCATGTCGTACGGCTTGGTGACGTAGTCGTCGGCGCCCAGGTTGAGGCCGTGGATCCGGGAGCGGATGTCGGCACGGGCGGTCACCATGATCACCGGCACGCCGCTGCCGGCCCGGATCCGGCTGCACACCTCGAAGCCGTCGCGGTCGGGCAGCCCGAGGTCGAGCAGCACGACGCGGTACGGGTCGTTGCCGTCCGGCACCAGGGCGTCCAGCGCCTCGTGCCCGCTGCGGGCGTGCCGCACCTGGAAGCCGTGCCGGCCGAGCACCGCGACCAGTGCCGCGGCCACGCGTTCGTCGTCCTCGACGAGCAGCAGTCGCATCCCGTTCTCCTCCTTTCCCCCTTGTGATCACCGGGCCGATCGGTCGGGGCCCGGTCCTGCGCAGTATGGGCCAGCGGGCGGCCCGGCGCCAGGTTCGGCCGCGGACCGGCCTCGTGGGGGACGGCGGGCACCGGCGCGGATTCCCGCTGTGACATGCCCCGTCGGCGCACTCGCGAACAGTACGTACGCATGGCGTGGCCGTTTTGTGATCCTCAAGTTCCGCTCAGATCGGCTGACGGGGCGCCGTCAGCACTCCTAAGGTCGCCCCACCGGGGGCTGCGGCTCCGCCGGTCGCGGCTCCCGGATTCTTACCAGCATTGCCGCTCAAGGGAGTTGGAACTTCCGGGGCAGGCACGAATCAACCCAGTTCGACACAGTTCGACACATGAGGAAGCAGGCGCGATGACTGAGAGCCCGGTCGAGGACTCCACCCCCGCAGCCGCCCCACTGGTCGTGTTGAACAAGGTCAACAAGCACTACGGCGCGCTGCACGTGCTGCAGGACATCGACCTCGAGATCCGGCAGGGCGAGGTCGTGGTGCTGATCGGCCCGTCCGGGTCGGGCAAGTCCACGCTCTGCCGGACGATCAACCGGCTGGAGACCATCGACTCCGGGGAGATCACCCTTTCCGGCCGCCCGCTGCCCGCCGAGGGCCGGGAGCTGGCCCGGCTGCGCGCCGAGGTCGGCATGGTCTTCCAGGGGTTCAACCTGTTCGCCCACAAGACCGTGCTGGAGAACGTGGTCCTCGCGCAGGTCAAGGTCCGCAAGGTACTCCGTTCGCACGCCACCAAGACCGCCCGCGAGCTGTTGGACCGGGTCGGCGTCGGGGCCCAGGCGGACAAGTACCCGGCCCAGCTCTCCGGTGGCCAGCAGCAGCGCGTGGCGATCGCCCGGGCGCTGGCGATGAAGCCGAAGGTGATGCTCTTCGACGAGCCGACCTCCGCGCTCGACCCGGAGATGGTCAACGAGGTGCTGGAGGTCATGCGCCAACTGGCCGCCGACGGCATGACGATGGTCGTGGTCACCCACGAGATGGGCTTCGCCCGCTCCGCCGCCAACCGGGTGCTGTTCATGGCCGACGGGAAGATCGTCGAGCAGAACACCCCGGAGGCCTTCTTCACGGCGCCGCGCTCCGACCGCGCCAAGGACTTCCTCTCGAAGATCCTGCACCACTGAGCCCCGGGCCCGGTCGGCACCGATCGGGCGCGACTCCGAGACCACGCGGGACCGCCGCCGGCCAGGGCGCCGGCCGACCCCGCCCGTGCCCAACTTCCAGACGCCAGAGCCCGGTCGAAGCCGTGGCCCAGCCCCAGGAGACCAACCCTCATGAGGACTTCCCGCACCCTCGCCGTGGCGCTCTGTGCCGTCGCGCTCACCGCCACCGCCGCCTGCGGCAAGGACGGCAAGCCCGCCGACTCCTCCAACGCGGCGAGCGCCAGCAACGCCCCGGCGCTGCCGACCTACACGGTCAAGACCGACGTCAAGATCGACTCCGCGGTGCTGGCCGAGGCCAAGAAGCGCGGTCAGCTGATCATCGGTGCCAAGGCCGACCAGCCGAACCTCGGCTGGGAGGACGTCGCCAGCGGCGACCGCAGCGGCTTCGACATCGAGATCGCCAAGATGGTCGCCGCCGACCTCGGCTTCACCCCGCAGCAGATCAAGTGGCAGACCCTGGTCTCCTCGCAGCGCGAGCCGGCCATCGCCAAGGGCCAGATCGACTTCTACGTCGGCACCTACAGCATCAACGACGAGCGCAAGAAGACGGTCTCCTTCGCCGGCCCGTACTACATCGCCGGCCAGGACTTCCTGGTGAAGAAGGACAACAGCTCGATCACCGGCCCGGAGAGCATCAGCGGCAAGAACGTCTGCACCGCCACCGGCTCGACCTCGATCCAGAACATCAAGCAGTACAACCCGAAGATCACCCAGTTCGACACCTACTCGGCCTGCGTCGAGAAGCTGCTCTCCGGCGAGGTCGACGCGGTCACCACCGACGACGCGATCCTCAACGGCTACGCCTCCAAGTACGCCGGCAAGCTCAGGGTCGTCGGCAAGCCGTTCACCAAGGAGAACTACGGCGTCGGCCTGAACAAGGACGACAAGGCGCTGCGGGACGCGATCAGCGACGCCCTCAAGGCCCACGAGGACAACGGCGACTGGAAGAAGGCCTACGACGCCACCCTCGGTGCGTCCGGCTCGGCCGCCCCGGCGATCCCGACCCTCGACCGCTACTGATCCGCACACTGTCCGCCCCTGACCATCTGTGAGAGGAGGGCCGCCGGATGGGGTTCCTGTTCGAGCAGGACAACTTCGCGTTGTTCCGCGACGGCTTCCTGCAGACGATCGAGCTGAGCGCGCTCAGCGCCCTGCTCGCCCTGCTGCTGGGCACCCTGCTGGCGGCCTTCCGGGTCTCCCCGGTCCCGGTCCTGCGTGCCTTCGGCACCACCTGGGTGACGCTGTTCCGCAACACGCCGCTGACCCTGCTGTTCTTCGCCGTCACCTTCGGCCTGCCGCCGCTGGGCGTGCACTTCAGCCACCTCGTCTTCGCGGTGCTGGCGCTCGGCGGGTACACCGCCTCGTTCGTCTGCGAGGTGATCCGCTCCGGCATCAACACGGTGCCGCTCGGCCAGGCGGAGGCCGCCCGCAGCCTCGGCATGAACTTCTTCCAGACCCTCACCCTGGTCGTCCTGCCGCAGGCCACCCGGACGGTGCTGGCCCCGATGAGCAGCGTGTTCATCGCGCTGCCGAGGAACTCGGCGATCGCCGGCGCGTTCAGCGTCGGCGAGCTGTACAGCGCCCAGCAGACCTTCTCCGAACGCGGCTACTCGATCTTCTCGATCTTCTTCTGGGTGGCCTGCGCCTACCTGCTGATCAGCGCGACGGTCGCCTCGTTCTTCCGCTTCCTGGAATCCCGACTGGCGGTGGCCCGATGAGCTTGTTCCAGCGCCAAGCCTCGGCGAGTGTCCTCTACGACACCCCCGGCCCCCGGGCCCGCGCCCGCTACCGCCTGTTCGGCGTCCTCGGGGCGATCGGCATCGCGGGCCTCCTCTGGTACGTCGTCGCCGCGCTCGCCGCCAACGGCCAGTTCGACGCCGACCTGTGGGACCCGTTCCAGTACACCTTCGTCCAGCAGATGATCGTGGACGGCCTGCTGGCCACCCTCAAGGCCTTCGGCCTGGCGGCCGCCTTCTCGCTCACCCTGGGCGCGCTGCTGGCCGCCGGACAGCTGTCCGACCACAAGCCGGTCCGCTGGACCTGCACCGCGATCGTCCAGTTCTTCCGGGCGATGCCGCTGCTGATCCTGATCGTCGCGCTCTACTACGCGTTCTTCGCCAAGGACCCGATGTGGGCGCTGGTGCTCGGCCTCACCCTCTACAACGGCGCGGTCCAGGCGGAGATCATCCGCAGCGGCGTCAACGCCGTGCCGCGCGGCCAGGGCGAGGCGGCGTACGCCCTCGGGATGCGCAAGACCCAGGTGATGTCCGCCATCCTGGTGCCGCAGGCCGTCCGCTCGATGCTGCCGACGATGATCGGCCAGCTGGTCGTCACCCTCAAGGACACCTCGCTGGGCTACATCATCACGTACAACGAACTGCTGTTCATGGGCAAGAAGATCGCCAGCCAGCCGCTGAACGCCGCGGGCTTCCCCTACATCCCCGTGGTCCTGGTGATCGCCCCGATCTACATCCTCCTGTGCCTCCTGTTGACCGCGCTCGCGCGGTGGATCGAAGCACGTGGCCGTCGCGGCGCGAACCGGCGCACTTCAGCTGCTGCTTGACGGACACCCAGACGAACTGTTGCATTGCTCTTCGTGACACCTCCCGGGAGCATCCACGCGGCATATGCGGCAGCGGTAACTGACGCCGGCCCATGGGCCGGTTCGTCCCCGGAGGTCCCCGCATGGATCCGGTGATCGTGGTCGGGGCCGGACCGGTCGGTCTGGCCCTGGCCCTCGCGCTGGCCCGGCACGAGGTGCCGACCGTCGTCCTGGACGAGGGCTCCGGGCTCTGCCCGGAGGGCCCCCGCAGCGTCGTCCTCGGCGCCGACTCCGCCGCCTTCCTCACCCGGATCGGCTACTCCCGGGCCGTCTCCGACTCGGCCCTGTGGGACTCCTTCGCCGTCTGGCGGCGGCGCCAGGAGGTGCTGCGGCTCGACCTCACCGACTCGCCCACCTTCCACCTCCCCCAGCACCGCCTCCAGCGCGGCCTGCGGGACGCCCTGACCGGCACCCCGCTGGTCCGGCTGGTCCCGCTGAACCGGGTCGTCGAACTCGAACAGGACCGCGACGGGGTCAGCGTCCGCACCCACGGCACCCAGGACGGCTCCAGCACCTGGTGGCGCGGCAGCCACCTGGTCGGCTGCGACGGCGCCCGCTCCGCCGTCCGCAAGCTCTTGAAGATCCGCTTCCCCGGCCGCCCCGCGGTCGACCGCAACGCCATCGCCACCGTCCGGGTCGACCTGCCCTTCGACGGCGCCCGACTGCACCGCGAGCCCCCGTGGCGCGGCGACCGCGAGGCCACCGCCCGTCCGCTGCCCGACGGCGTCTGGCGGATCGACTGGCGCCTGCCCCCCGGCCGCCCCGCCCCCACCGAACAGGTCGACCCGCACGCCACCTGGCCCGGCATCGTCACCGGCGACACCCTGCTCACCCGGGTCACCGCCACCCTCACCGGCTGGTGCGGCGAACTCCCCCGCTACGAGCTGCTCGCCGCCGCCGACCACACCGCCCAGCAGCGCCTCGCCGCCCGCTTCCGCAGCGGCCGCTGCTTCCTGGCCGGCGACGCCGCCCACCTGCACGGCGCCCTCGGCATGCAGAACCTCGCCGACGGGCTGCGCGACGCCGACAACCTCGCCTGGCGGCTCGCCCTCGCCTGGCACCTCCACTCCGGCGGCCCCCAGCCCGGCGGCTCGCTGCTGGACGGCTACGAGGCCGAGCGACGCGGCGCGGTCGGCGCCCGGCTGCGCGCCGTCGACCAGTCCATGCCGCTGCTGCGCCCGCTACGCGGCTGGCAGCAGACCCGCCGCTCGCTGCTGGTCGGCGGCTTCCGCAAGCACGCCCCGATGCTCGCCGACGGCCAGCTGGGCACCGGCCGCTTCGGCGGCGCGCCCGCCTACCCGGCGGCGCCCTCCGGCGTCCCCGGCCGGGTCCCGGTGCAGCGCGGCGCCCGCGGCACCACCTCGCTCAGCGAACTGCTGCCCGCCACCGCCCCCGGCGTGCTCGTCCCGGACCTCCCGGTACTCGCCGCCGACGGCACCCCGGACCACCTCCACGCCCGGCTCGGCGCCACCTTCCTGCTGCTGCTGGTCGCCCCCGGCACCGCCGTCTGGTCGGCCGAGCACTGGCTGAGCGCCGGCCTGATGCCCCGGCTCGCCGAGGTCGCCACCGCGCTGCCGGTGCCGGCCGAGGTGCTGGTGACCGAGGAGTACCCGGGCGCCGGGCCGCACACCGTCCTGCTGATCCGGCCGGACGGGCACCTGGTCGGCGTCACCCAGGGCGCCGCCGCCGAGGACCTCCTGGTCCTCGCCGACCGCGCCCGCGGCGGCCCGGCCCCGATCGAGGGCCCGCCCGAGCCGGAGGCAGCGCCGGAACCCGAACAGGTGGACTCCGCGACCCGGAGCGCGTCCTGAGCCAGAGGCCCTACCCCGCCACCGCCGTGGCCCGGCTCTCCCGCACCACCGTCACCCGGATCTGGCCCGGGTAGGTCAGCTCCGCCGACACCTGCCGGGCCACCTCCCGGGCGATCAGCTGCGCCCCGAGGTCGTCCACCGCGTCCGGCCGCACCATCACCCGCACCTCGCGCCCGGCCTGCATCGCGTACGCCTCGGCCACCCCGGCGTGCGCGCGGGCGATCTCCTCCAGCCGGGCCAGCCGCCGCACGTACAGCTCCAACGACTCCTTGCGCGCCCCCGGGCGCCCGCCCGAGCAGGCGTCCGCGGCCTGGGTCAGCACGGCGGTCACCGTACGGGGCTCCACCTCGCCGTGGTGCGCGGCGATCGCGTGCACCACCTCGGGGGACTCCCCGTGCCGCCGGGCGAAGTCCGCGCCGACCGCCGCGTGGCTGCCCTCGGCCTCGTGGGTGAGCGCCTTGCCGATGTCGTGCAGCAGCGCCGCCCGGCGCACCGGCTCCGGGTCCACCCCGAGCTCGGCGGCCATCATCCCGGCCAGGTGCGCGGACTCCAGCAGGTGCCCGAGCACGTTCTGCCCGTAGGAGGCGCGGTAGCGCAAGGAGCCCAGGGTACGGACGAGTTCGGGGTGCAGCCCGGCGATCCGGGCATCCAGCAGGGCGTCCTCGCCGGCCCGGACACAGCGCTGCTCGACCTCCGCCCGGCTGCGCTCGTGGACGTGCTCGATCCGGCTCGGCTGGATCCGGCCGTCCTCGACCAACTGCTCCAGGGTGAGCCGGGCGGCCTCCCGGCGGACCGGGTCGAAACAGGAGAGCTGCACCGAGGCGGGGGTGTCGTCGATGATCAGGTTGACGCCGGTGACCGCCTCGAAGGCGCGGATGTTGCGGCCCTCGCGGCCGATGATCCGGCCCTTCATCTCCTCGCCCGGCAAACGGAAGACGGTGACGGCGGTCTCCGCGGTCTGCTCCGAGGCCAGCCGCTGGATCGCCCCGGCGAGGATGTCCCGGGCCCGACGCTCGCCCTCCGCCTTCGCCCCGCGCTCGATCTCCCGGACCGTGACGGCCGCCTCCCGCCGGGCCGACTCCTCGGCCTCGCGCAGCAGTTGGGCGTGCGCCTGCTCGGCGGAGAGCCCGGCGGCGCGCTCCAGCGCCGCCGCCCGGCGAGCCGCGAGCGCCTCCACCTCACCCCGGGAGCGCTCCAACTCGGCCGAACGCGCGGCCAGTTCGTCCTCCCGCTGGCGCAGCCGGCGGAGCTCCCCGGCCAGGTCCTGCTCGCGCCGGGCGAGTTCGGCCCGCTGCCGGCCGGCCTGCGAGCGCCTGAACACCAGAACGACCAGCACCGCGATCACCAGCAGGACGGCGACGATCGGCACCAGGGAGCCACCGGTAGCGGTGCCCGCCGAGATCCTCATGCGTGCGAGGCTAGGTGCGGGTCACGAAAGGGTCAAGACTCGGCCTGCTCCGGACCAAGAAAGCACTACTCCCCCTCCTCCTCCAGCGCAGCGCGCACCACCCGGAAGGCCAACCCCTCGGAGTACCCCCGCCGGGCCAGCACCCCGACCAGCCGCCGGGTGCGGACCTGCGGATCCAGCCCCCGGGTGGACCGCAGCTTGCGCTCGACCAGCGCCCGGGCCGCGTCCTCCTCGTCGTCGTGGTCGACCTGGACGAGGGCCTGCTCGACCAGGTCGGCGGCGACACCCTTGGTGCGCAGCTCCTGGGCCAGCGCCCGCCGGGACAGACCCCGGACGGCGTGCCGGGACTCCACCCAGGCCGCGGCGAAGGCCGCGTCGTCGATCAGCCCGACCTCTTCCAACCGGGTGAGCACCTGCTCGGCGACGTCCTCCGGGATCTCCCGCTTCCGCAGCGCGTCGGCGAGCTGCTTCCGGCTCTTGGCCGCGCCGGTCAGCAACCGCAGACAGATATCCCTGGCCCGGCTCTCCGGATCGCCCTGCTCCTCGACCCGCTTCCGAGCCCCACGGCCGGCGCCCCCCTCCGCCGGCCGGCCCTCGTCACGCCGACCACGCCGCGCCCGGGCCGCCGGGGCGGCCACACCCCCGTGACCGGCCGCCCCGGGCCCACTCCGCCGCCCGTCGCCCGGCGCTTCCGCTCCCTCGGCCGCCAGCGCCGAGCGGCGCCGACGGCGGCCGGTGGGCAGCTCGGAGGCGGAGACCAGGCCGAGCGCCTCGACCGAAGCCTCCGCCGGCTCCGGCCCGAACTCCTCCGCGACCGCCGCGAACCAGTCCGGCGGCCCGTAGTCGTCGTCCTCCGGCCCGGCCGGACCACCGCCCACCATGTCGTACTGCATCAACGGCTCAGGCCTTGGCCGCCGCCGCCGTCTTCTTCGCCGCGGCCGTCTTGGCGGCGGTCGCGGTGATCGGCTTGGCAGCGCCGTCGGCCGCGGCGGCCTCCGGCTCACCCTCGGCCGGCTCCTCGGTCTTCGGACCGATGCCGAGCTTGCCCTTGATCTTCCGCTCGATCTCGTCGGCGAGCTGCGGGTTGTCCCGCAGGAAGTTACGGGCGTTCTCCTTGCCCTGGCCCAGCTGGTCGCCCTCGTACGTGTACCAGGCGCCGGACTTGCGGATGAAGCCGTGCTCGACGCCCATGTCGATCAGGCCGCCCTCGCGGCTGATGCCGATGCCGTACAGGATGTCGAACTCGGCCTGCTTGAACGGCGCGGCGACCTTGTTCTTGACGACCTTGACGCGGGTGCGGTTACCGACCGCCTCGGTGCCGTCCTTCAGGGTCTCGATCCGGCGGATGTCCAGTCGGACCGAGGCGTAGAACTTGAGCGCCCGGCCACCGGTCGTGGTCTCCGGCGAGCCGAACATGACGCCGATCTTCTCGCGCAGCTGGTTGATGAAGATCGCGGTGGTGTTCGACTGGTTCAGCGCACCGGCGATCTTGCGCAGCGCCTGGCTCATCAGACGGGCCTGCAGACCGACGTGCGAGTCACCCATCTCACCCTCGATCTCGGCGCGCGGGACGAGGGCCGCGACCGAGTCGATGATCACCAGGTCGATCGCGCCGGAGCGGATCAGCATGTCGGTGATCTCCAGGGCCTGCTCACCGGTGTCCGGCTGGCTGACCAGCAGGGCGTCGGTGTCCACGCCGAGCTTCTTGGCGTACTCGGGGTCGAGCGCGTGCTCCGCGTCGACGAAGGCGACCGTGCCGCCGGCCCGCTGGGCGTTGGCGGCCAGGTGCAGCGTCAGGGTGGTCTTACCGGAGGACTCGGGACCGTAGATCTCGACCACCCGGCCGCGCGGGATGCCGCCGACCCCGAGGGCGACGTCCAGAGCCGTCGACCCGGTGGAGATCACCTCGATCGGCTCGTTCGCCTTCTCGCCGAGGCGCATCACCGAGCCCTTGCCGAACTGCCGCTCGATCTGGGCGAGCGCGGCCTCGAGGGCCTTCTCCTTGTCCGTACCTGCCATGGCTTTTTCCCTCGGGTTCTGTGCTGTGCGCTTCATCGTCCTCGACGCTAGCGCGTCCCACTGACAAACGAGCCCCACCCGGCTCGCCCTGTGGAAAACTCCACGCCGGAGAGTACAAAAGAACATCTGTTCGATTCAACCCCCAGCACCCCCGAACACACCGCAGGGCGGGCAGCCGGATCAACCCCGACCACCCGCCCCGCCACCCCTCACTCCCCCCGCCCCTCACACCCCTCCGCGCGTCACACCCCTCCCACCCTCACTCCCCACCCTCACTCCCCATCCCCACCCACCATCCGCCGCAGCCGCCGCGCCGCCTCCCGCCGCAGCTCCCGCCGCGCCCGCCGCTGCTCACCCCGGTCGATCCGCGGATCGGTGGCCACCTCGTACCGCCGCACGTACGTCCCGACGAAGCCCTGCAGCGTCGCCGCCGCCGGGATCGCGATCAGCGCACCCACCGCCCCCAGCAGCGCCGCCCCCGCGATCACCGCGCCGAAGGCCACCGCCGGGTGCACGTCCACCGTCCGGGCGGTGATCCTCGGGTGCAGCACGTAGTTCTCCACCTGCTGGTAGACCACCGTGAAGACCAGCACCCACAGCGCGTCCACCGGCTGCACGGTGAGCGCCACCAGCACCGGCAGCGCACCCGCCAGGTACGTCCCGATGGTCGGCACGAACTGCGACATGACGCCGACCCAGATCGCCAGCGCCGCCGAGTACGGCAGGTCGATCAGCACGAACATCACCCAGTGCCCGGCCGCCGACACCACCGCGAGCACCGCCCGCGAGTACAGGTAGCCGCCGGTCTTGGCCAGCGCGATCTCCCAGGCCCGCAGCACCTCGCCCTGCTTGGCGGGCGGCAGCAGCGAACACACGGTCCGGCGGACCCGTGGTCCCTCGGCGGTGAAGTAGAACGTGAACAGCCCGACCGTGAAGGTCTGGAAGAGCCCACCGAGCACGGTGGACGAGACACCCCACACGTTGTCGGCCGCCTGCTGGGCGTAGTTCTCGATCGTGCCGGAGTCCTTGAGCAGCTTCTTCTGCAGCTCACCCAGCGAGAGGTCCTGATGGAAGGTCCGGTTGACCCACCCGATCAGGTTGTCCACCAGGTGCGGCAGGTCCCCCGCGATCTTCGCCACCTGATCCACCAACAAGGTCCCGAGCGCCGCCAGGAACCCGATCACCGCCACCCCGACCGCGACGAACACCAGGAAGGTGCCCACCCCCCGGCGCACCCCGCGCGCCGCCATCCGGTCCACGGCCGGCTCCAGCGCCAGCGACAGGAAGAAGGCCACCAACAACATCACGAACAGGTCGATCAACTGCCGGAACGCCCAGTCGGCGAGCTGGAACAACCCCACCAACACCAGGAACAGCACCATCGCCCGGGGCAACCAGGGCGGCATCCCACCCCACAGCGCCCCGCCGCCCGTCCGCTCCCCCTCGTCCCGGCTCTTCTGCTCTCCACTCGTAGTCACCCGGACAGTCTGTCCCACCCGCCCCACGACAACCGCTCAGCGCAACTGCGCGGAAACCCCCTGGGTCTCACACACCACCCGCCACACGTCCTTGGCCTCCCACCCCGCCTCCAACGCCTGGCGCACCGTCCGCCCACCCAACTCACTCATCACGTGATCGGACGCAAACGACTCCGCGTACCCCTCCCCGAAGTGCGCGTACATCCGTCGCCAGAACTCCGTCAGCCTCATGCCCCCCAGTATCCCGAACCCACCACTCCCACCCCCAAAACCCACCCCCCAAAACCCGCACCCACCCACCCACAGCAACCCCCCACCCACCTCCCCACCCGACCCAGGCGAGAGGGACGCGCTGCGGGAGGGGGCGGTGGAGGGGGTGGGTGCGGAGAGGGGCGTGACGGGTGATTTTCAGACCGCC